>NZ_JBEUMS010000023.1:0-65998 GCF_040543805.1 Arcicella rosea | reverse complement strand
GTGAATGAGTGAATGAGTGAATGAGTGAATGAGTGAATGAGTGAATGAGTGAATGAGTGAATGAGTGAATGAGTGAATGAGTGAATGAGTGAATGAGTGAATGGAAGTGCGGTTTTACGATGGTTAGTTCCCTAAAATCAATATTTCTTACTTTTTATTTTTTTGAGTGAGTTTATTCATCAAACTGCTAAAAGTACTTCTTTACGGTATTCGGCTGGGGTTTGGTTTACGTATTTTTTAAAGACTGCGTAAAAAGAGGATTTTGAATTAAAGCCACATTCGTAACCAATTCCTTCTAAAGTAAGGTGCTCGTATTCGCTGGAAACTAATTTTAACTTCGCTTCTTCTACTCGATAAGTATTTACAAAATCGAAGAAGTTTTTCTGAAAATGTTGATTCAAGATTTTTGATAATTGATAACTCGGAATTCCTAAATCGTCTGAAAGCATTTTAATGGTAAGTTCGGCATTCAAATAAGGCTTATTTTCTTGCATAAAATGAAGTAAAGTATTGGCAAAGCTATCATCCAAAGCAGGTAATGATACCACCACTTTTTGTTCATCTAATTTCCTATTTTCATTTTCGGATATTACTTCAGAAAATGTTTCCAAAGAACTAAACAGTTCAGGCTGGCTATAGGCTTTCCAAGCTACAAAACTTAAAATAGGTAATTGCATCAAAGGCACATAAGGAAAGAATTGTATAGTTAATAAGCCATAGCCAAGTGGTAAAACAAAGTGGAAAATCACTAAAAAAAGCAAAACATTGTATAACCAAACCAACCTAAGTTTATCAATACTTGAAAAGAAAGTTGTTAAAGCCAAACGATATTTTAGCAATTCGACCAAGCTTGCAACTAAATAAGCAACATTAGAAATGTATAAAAGTAGATGATAAGGTCTATTGATAGGATGCTTATCGGCTTTAATTAAATCAACATAAGCTTGAATTTCGGAAGCAGGAATAAAAAATAATTTTCCATAAAAGAAAATCGTAGCAATGATGGCGGGAATAAAATGCAAGAGCGTTTTGCCTTGATATTTTATCGTTTTACCCGTGAAAGTTTGTACAAAAAAATACAATAAAACACCCCAAAGAAACCGAAAACCAGCACTTAAATGGATGAGATATGGAAAATGGTTTATAAAATCTGAAAGGCGAAAAATAAAGAAATGAAAATTACTGAGTGCTTGGAGTAGAAAAAGTAAGCCTAAATACAGATTACTTCCTGCATTATTATGCCGATTTTTGAGAAAGAAAATAGCTAAACCAAGCAAAAAGAAAACACTCCCAAAGCCAATCAAATTAAAAATCATCTCCTAATATCAGTTAAATCACAAAATCTAATAAAGCCCAAAGTCAAATTTACAAAAATTCTGTATTTAATTATTCTTTTCAAGAAAATGAGGTTTCTCGTAAAAACTGAAAGAAGAAAATGAATACTTAATGCTGAAAAACACTATAAATCAGCCAATTTTTAATCCTAAAAAAGCTAAATTGAATTGAGCTGACATTATTTATTGAATATTTGAAAAGACAAAAAGAGCTTCTTGTGCAATCTGACGAGAACGTTCTTCATACTTTGCATCTTGAAAAGGCGTATTGTCGAAAGCTTTAGGGTCGTCATAAGTAGTGCCTATTCTCAATTCTACTCCAGGAATAAAAGGACAGTTTTCTTCAGCATCCGAGCAAGTCATGATGGCAGCAAAATGTTCTTTAGGATTCGCTTCGCTGTTATATACTTTAGAAAAACACTCAGTACTTTCGTTTACACCAAACTGAACAGTGTAAACTGGATTAGTTTCTTTATTATCATTTTCGATAACAAAACCCATTCTTTTTAAAGCATTAATTGCATTGATATTAAAAGCCGTTGCCTCTGTACCACCAGAGTACGTTTTTACATTATCAATTCCATAATAAGATGCCGCAACAGCAGCCCAAACTTGTCCAAAATGACTTCTCCTTGAATTATGTGTACAAACATAAACTAACTCAATCGGTAAATTTGCCTCTTTTTTTGATTGAATGTATTTACTGATTTTTAAAAGTAAAGATTTTCTTTGTTCCGGAATAGCATCAAATGAATTGATTAATTCATCACATATTTGCTTAATTGAAGAATACATTTTTGTTAAGAATTAAGGTTAAAATTTTAGCAACAAGATTTAGCTTTGGGCGTGTATCCATTGAAAAAAGCATTTAAAATATCTTGAAACTGCTTCCAAGTATTTTCGTCGATACAATAGCAAATGGCATTTCCTTCAATATCGCCTTTTATCAATCCAGCATTTTTCAACTCCTTTAAATGCTGAGAAACAGTTGGTTGTGCTAGTGGCAATTCATTTACAATATCTCCACAAATACAAGAATCAACTTTAATCAAATAATCCAAAATAGCAATTCTGGCGGGATGTGCAATCGCTTTGGCGAGTATTGCCAGCTGATTTTGGCGTTCGGTAAAATGGTCTGTTTTAGTTGCTCCCATTATGAATCATTTGTTTTAATCGCAATATTACGATTAAGATATTAAAACAAAAAAAGAAATTATGAAAATTGCATCAAGCAAGAATAATAAATACCTTGCTTCCAAAAGGTAAATAGTGATAAAATAAAATCAATACATAACCCATTTATAAATTAAATAATGATTATTAATAATAGTAAAGATTCAAGTACAACAACAAAAAACACTAATAATAGATTACTTGAACTTGATGCTTTGAGAGGTATAGCGGCGCTCTCTGTTGTTCTATTTCACTTTACAATGGGGAGAGAAGAGTCCAAATGGGGATTCAAATTAGGTACAACTGGTGTTGATTTATTTTTCATCATCAGTGGCTTTGTGATTTTCATGAGTTTAAACAGAGTCTCCAAAAGTAAAGATTTTATCATTAACAGAGTAAGTAGGTTATATCCAACTTATTGGTGTGCTGTTACTTTCACTTTTTTGTTAATTATCTGCAAAACTTTATTACTCAAACTTGATTTCCATCCAATCAATGAGTTTTTAAATTATGCAGGAAACCTTACAATGTTTCAATATTATTTAGGTATTCCAGACCTTGACGGTCCTTATTGGACTATGATTATTGAAATGCTTTTTTATATTTTGATACTTCTTTTATATCAATTCAACTTATTAAAACTGCTTAATATTTTAGGTTTAATCACTTCAATATCAATTGTAATCCTCACTTCTTTCTGGGGAAATCATAACATTGTAAAAGCAATTCTGTATTGGATACCATTATTACCTTACATTCCTCTCTTTTTAGCAGGAACAGTATTTTATAAAATTTATATTAATAATCAACAGAAAATTAGCAATTATGCCATCATTATATTGTGTTTGATTGCCCAATATCTACTTTTTGAGCATTCGGGCAGATCTCATCATTTCATCAATCACCAAGAATATGCCATAATGATTTGTATTTACTTTACACTATTTATACTTTTCGTCAATCATAAATTAAATTTTATCGTTTCTAAATTGACTTTATTTTTGGGAAAAATCTCCTTCGCTTTATACCTTACACATCAATATATTTCGTTACAATTTTTGTTACCAATATTAGTAAATAAACTTCATCTCAATTTTTGGATTGCAGCACTATTCATAACTTTACCAATTTCGATACTAATAGCGACGCTCATTACAAATTATGTCGATATTCCATTAAGTAAGAAAATGAAAGAAAAGCTAAAGTCTTATAGTTGATTTCCAAATCATATTTAAGCTATTTATCACCCCAAACATTTAAGTACTTTAGATAAACTATTTAATAATTTTCCCATAATTCATCAAAAATGAAAAAAATACTCCTTGCAGCTTGCTTGCTCATGAGTTCAGGCAATCTGTTTTCACAACAAAAATCAAATTATAGTCAATACGATTTGTTCAATCCTTTGTTCAATTATACACTTTCTACTCCAACCAGAAGTGGAACGGGTTCTCCGGGAAGTACTTATTGGCAAAACTCAGCTGATTATAAAATCAACATCGCTTTAGATGATGAAAAAAATACGGTAGAAGGCGATGTAGAAATTACGTATAAAAATGCTTCGCCTGATAAACTGAATTTCTTGTGGCTACAGTTAGACCAAAATCAATTCAATACAAAATCTCGTGGTGGTTTGACAACTCCCATCAACGGCGGACGCTTCGGAAACACAAGTTTTGAAGGCGGTTATCAAATAAAATCAGTAAGTATCGACGGAAAACCTGCTGATTTTTATGTGAATGATACTCGTATGCAAATCAAATTGGCAACGCCAATCATTGAGCGCACAGGAATTACGAAAATTAAAATTTCATATTCTTTCAAAATTCCAAAATATGGTTCAGACAGAATGGGAACGCAAGAAGTAAACCAAGGAACGATTTATGAAATGGCTCAGTGGTATCCAAGAATGTCAGTTTATGATGATATCGAAGGCTGGAATGTACTTCCATACTTAGGTGCAGGAGAGTTTTACTTAGAATATGGCAATTTTGAATATGCAGTAACTGTTCCTTCTTCACATATTGTTGTCGGTTCTGGAGAATTAACAAATCCGAGTGAATGTTGGACAGCCGAGCAAATTAAGCGTTTTGCAGAAGCTTCTAATAGTGATAAAACCGTAATAATTTTAGGAAAAGATGAAGTAGGAAGCCCTAGTTCTCGTCCTAAAAAAGAAGGAAAAATTACTTGGAAATTCCGTTGTAACAATGCTCGTGATGTTGCTTTTTCCAGCTCAAAATCATTTATCATTGATGCTGCCAAAATTAATTTACCAAGTGGCAAAAAATGTTTGGCAATGTCGGCATATCCAGCAGAATCAGCAGGAGATAAAGCTTGGTCTCGTTCAACTGAATATGTAAAAGGTTCAATCGAATATTACTCTAAATGGCTTTACGAATATTCTTATCCAGTGGCAACCAATGTGGCAGGTTCAATTAGCGGAATGGAGTATCCGGGCATTATCTTCTGTGGAATGCGTGACCAAACTGAAAGTCTTTGGGGAGTAACCGACCATGAATTTGGTCATAACTGGTTCCCGATGATTGTAGGTACAAACGAACGTAAATTTGCTTGGATGGACGAAGGTTTCAATACTTTTATCAATTTTTATTCAACCGATAATTTTAATAGCGGAGAATACAAAGGTAATAAAATGGACATGCACCAAATGTCTAAACAGCTTTTCAGAGATTCTGCTGAGCCTATCATGAATATTCCTGATGTAATTCAACCAAATGGTTTGGGTTATGAAGCTTATTATAAACCAGCCATTGGTTTAAAGGTTTTGCGTGAACAAGTACTTGGACAAGAACGTTTCGATTATGCTTTCCGTGAATACATCAAACGTTGGGCTTTCAAACATCCAACGCCTTATGATTTCTTTAAGACGATTGAAGATGCCGCTGGCGAAGATTTATCTTGGTTCTGGAGAGGTTGGTTCTATGAAACTTGGAAACTTGACCAATCTGTAAAAGATGTTCAATACATCGAACAAGACCCTAAAAATGGTGCAATTATCATCATTGAAAACTTAGAAAAATTAGCGATGCCAGCCGTTGTAGAAATGGAAATGGTAGGTGGAACAAAAGAAAGAATAACACTACCTGTAGAAATTTGGCAAAGAGGCGGTACTTGGACTTTTAAAACCACAACCAACTTACCGTTGAAATCTGTAACGATAGACCCAGATCACGTTTTCCCAGATTTCAACTCAAAAAATAATACTTGGAAACCTTTAAATTATAAAGCTCCTAAACCGAATTAAAGCTTTTAAATCAAATAAGGATTAGTCGATTGGCTAATCCTTATTTAATTTTATAAACTCATCCATACTATTATTCTTAACATTACCTATCATGCAAAACACAGAATGGTTAGCAATGGCAAAAAGAATTCAAGCAATTGCGCAAGCTGGATTATTTTATAGCCAAAGTCCTTACGATCAAGACCGTTATCAAGAATTATCTGACCTCAGTGTTCAAATTCTAAGTAAACTTTCTGACGAACCTGTTGAAAAAATTGGTGCTTTATTCACCGAAGAAAGAGATGGCTATCAAACACCGAAAGTGGATGTTAGAGCAGTGGTCTTTAATGAAAAAAATGAAATTTTGATGGTCAAAGAAAGGGTGGATGACCGCTGGGCTTTACCAGGTGGATGGGCTGATGTCGGTTACACGCCTTCGGAAGTTGCCGTAAAAGAAGTAAAAGAAGAAACTGGTTTGGATGTAAAAACAGTTCGACTTTTGGCGGTGATGGATAAGAAAAATCATCCACATCCAGCAGAAGCTTGGTATGTTTATAAACTCTTTATTCTTTGTGAGAAAATTGGTGGGGAGATTTCGCAAGACACGATGGAAACTTCTGATATTCAGTACTTCGCTTCTGAACAACTTCCTCCTCTTTCTGAACCACGAAATCTTGAATCTCAAATTCAGATGATGTTTGATTACAAGAATAATCCAAACAAAGAAGTATATTTTGATTAGCTGTAAGCAATGAGCTTTGAGCTATCAGCCTTGAGTTTTTATATTTTTAATTAATGCAAAAACTCAAAGCTCATTGCTCACAGCTCAAAGCTTTTTCAATACTTCAAGACAATCGTCGTATCGTTCTTAAAATACCTTTTTATCGTTACGTCTAAACTTCCAGCTTTTTTGATTAACGTATTTTTTGGCATTACAAAATCACCTAAACCAGTTTTTTCATTTCCCAAATCTACTGTTTGTACTTCTCCTTTGGCATCAATTAGTTGGAAAACATAGTGAATCTCATTGTCTGGAGGAATAATATTAACCCACTTTTTAATAATTTTTCCTTCCCAAGCCATCTCTTTTATATCAGAAACACCTTGATACACCCTACGAGTATCATTTTTGGTTCTGAAATAATCAATCCCATAAATAATTACTACCGCCGCAATAATTAATGGTGTTAATTTACTTGATAAAATACCTGTGTCTTTACTTGAAGAGTTATCTGAACCACCAAGCATATTGCCAATCAAAGGCATTTTTAATTTCGGACGAGGTGGACGGCGACGTGGATATGGTTGTTCCATTACTTGTGTTGTTTAATATCAAAGTTTAAATATAGATAAAATATTTTTAAAACTATATTTTTAGTTAACATTTACTAATCTTTAAAATATATTGAATAAAGCTCATTTTAGCTTTTGAAATTGCCACTAAAGCATAAACGATGTAAATCACTGATTATAAAGACGTTATTTTAAAAGCGGCTATTTTTCATATTTTAGAAAATAGCAATCTGCAATATTATTACAAGGAAATTGTTTTTAAAAGCGTTGAATGAACTAAATTTGTAAGTATTCTATTTTTAGTTTGTAATACAAATGATTGACGAAATTAATTCAATCATTACTTCTAAATGATTAAAACCCAACACAATGATAAATTCAATCACAAAAGCAGTTACAAAGCTGTTTGGTACAAAATCAGAAAGAGACATCAAAGAATTGATGCCTTATGTGATTAAAACCAATGCCGAGTTTGCTTCACTTCGTAATCTTTCTGACGAACAACTTCGTCAACAAACCGCTGACCTAAAGGCAATTATACAGAAAAACCTTGCTAAAATTGATGCTGATATTTCTGATTTAAAATTAGAAGTAGAAGCCAATCAAGAGATGTCTGTTGATGCTAAAGAAACGATTTTCAATCAAATTGATAAATTACAGCTTGATCGTGATAAACAATTAGAGGTAGTATTACTCGAAATTCTTCCAAAGGCTTTTGCCGTGGTGAAGGAAACTGCTCGAAGGTTTACCGAAAATAAAAAGCTAGAAGTTCCGGCTACTGTTCACGATAAATTTATCGCTGCTAAAAAGAAAAACGTTGAAATTGTTGGTGATACAGCCATCTGGCATAACAAATGGCTTGCAGCAGGTAATGAAATCGAGTGGAATATGATTCACTACGATGTTCAATTAATTGGTGGTGTTGTACTTCATCAAGGTAAAATTGCCGAAATGGCAACGGGTGAAGGTAAAACTTTAGTTTCTACTCTACCATCTTATTTGAATGCTTTGGCTGGACAAGGAGTACATTTAGTAACCGTAAACGATTACTTAGCAAAACGTGACTCTGAATGGAATGCCCCGCTTTTTGAATTCCACGGTTTAATTGTTGACTGTATCGACAAGCACGAACCTAATACAGAAGAACGTCGCCAAGCATATTTAGCAGATATTACTTACGGAACCAACAACGAATTTGGGTTCGATTACTTACGTGATAATATGTCACGTACTCCAGAAGAGCAAGTACAACGCAAGCATCATTTTGCGATGGTCGATGAGGTCGATTCAGTGTTAATTGATGATGCTCGTACTCCTTTAATCATCAGTGGACCAATGGCTCGTGGTGATGAACAAGAATTTGATGCTTTCAATCCTTTGGTGGCTCGCATGGTTGAGCAACAAAAGAAATTGGTGCAAGACTTTTTGGTAGAAGCTAAAAAATTGATTGCGGCTGGTAACAAAAAAGATGGTGGGTTAGCGCTTTTCCGTGCATTCAGAGGTTTACCAAAAGCAAGACCAGTAATTAAATACTTGTCGGAAACAGGTATCAAACAGATTTTACAAGAAACGGAAAATATCTATTTGGCTGATAATCAAAAATTAATGCCAGAAGCTGATGCACCGTTGATGTTTACGATTGAAGAAAAAAACAACCAAGTAGAGATGACAGAAAAAGGTCTGAACTTTATGACTCGCATGGTTGAAAATCCAGATTTCTTCGTTATTCCTGACCTTTCTGTTGATTTGAATCAAATCGAACAAGCAGTTGGCATCACAGAACAAGAACGTTTAATCAAGAAAGAAGCTTTAATTCGTGATTATTCTGCCAAAACACAACGCATTCATACGGTTAGCCAATTGTTGAAAGCTTTTACTTTATTTGAGAAAAACGTTGAGTATATCGTTGACGAAACAGATGGTAAAGTAAAAATCGTTGATGAATCAACAGGTCGTATCATGGAAGGTCGTCGTTATTCTGACGGTTTGCACCAAGCGATTGAAGCAAAAGAAGGCGTAAATATCGAAGATGCTACGCAAACTTATGCAACGATTACTTTGCAAAACTTCTTTAGAATGTATCACAAACTTTGTGGTATGACAGGAACAGCTGAAACTGAAGCAGGTGAATTCTGGACGATTTATAAATTAGATGTTGTTACGATTCCGACAAACCGTAAAATTTCTCGTTTTGACCACGAAGATAAAGTTTACAAAACAGTTCGTGAAAAGTACAATGCCGTAGCCGACGAAATTCAAGAATTAGTTAATGCAGGTCGCCCAGTATTGGTGGGTACTACTTCGGTTGATAACTCTGAATTATTAAGCCGTATGCTTACGATTCGTAAAATTCAACACAATGTATTGAATGCCAAACAACACGCTCGTGAAGCTGACATCGTTGCAGAAGCTGGTCAAGCAGGAAAAGTAACAATTGCTACTAACATGGCGGGTCGTGGTACAGATATTAAATTATCGCCAGAAGCTCGTTCATCAGGCGGTTTAGCAATTGTTGGTACAGAAAGACACGAATCACGAAGAGTTGACAGACAGTTGAGAGGTCGTGCGGGTCGTCAAGGTGATGTTGGTTCTTCTCAATTCTTCCTTTCATTAGAAGATGACTTAATGCGTAAATTCGGTTCAGACCGTATCGCTAAAGTAATGGACAGAATGGGTATGGAAGAAGGCGAAGTAATTCAACATTCTATGATTACTTCTTCGGTAGAAAGAGCTCAGAAAAAAGTAGAAGAAAATAACTTTGGTATTCGTAAACGTCTTTTGGAATACGATGACGTAATGAACTATCAACGTAATGCTATTTATAAGCGTCGTCAGAATGCCCTTTTCGGAGAACGTTTGGCTTTAGATATTGCTAATAATACATATGATGTTTGTTCTGAAATCATCCAAAATAACGTAAGTTATGATGAGTTAGAATTACGTTGTATTGAAATTTTAGGCATCGAACCTCCGTTTACTCGTGAAGAAATTGGCAAATTAAATACACAACAACGCACTACTCGTTTATATGATGCTGCCGAAAAGCAATATCATATCAAAAACAAAGGCTTGGCTGAAAAAGTAGTTGCTTTTGCAAAAGAAGCCATTACTCACGGATATGCGGGTATGCAAGTGCCATTAGTAAGTGGAACAATGGTATCTCAATTATTTGCTGATGCACAAGAAACTCTTGATACTAACGGACGTAAATTGATTCAGGAAATGGAAAAATCAATCGCTTTGAGTTTGATTGACCAAGAATGGAAAGAACATTTACGTGATATGGACGACTTGAAACAATCGGTTCAAAACGCAAGTTACGAGCAGAAAGACCCATTGTTAGTCTATAAATTTGAAGCTGTAAAATTATTTGAACGTTTCTTGAGCAGAATCAATTTAGATACAGTAAGTTTCTTGATGAAAGCTGATATGCCAGAAATTCAAGAAGCATCTACTCCTGTGGCTCCGACACGCCAAGCACAACAGCCAAAACTGCAAGTACAAAAAGATGAAGCGATTTCATCATTATTGGGCGGTTTGGCTGGCGGCAGAGGTGACGAAAATGACTATCATGACCCGAGTGCTCAAGTAGTTGAAAAAATTGCTCCACGACAAGCAATCAAAATTGCCGACCGTAATCAAAGAGTAACTGTTCAATATCGTGATGGTTCTATCAAAGAAAACATCAAGTATAAAACAGTTGAACAAGATGTAGAAAAAGGTATTGCAGTAGTAATTGCCTAAATAAATATTTATTCTGAACATCCGTTTAATTCATGATTAATTATCTGAATTGAACGGATGTTTTTTTGTTTAAATGTAATATTCCAAAAAGTGCATAAAAAAAGCCTCAAATCCTGAAAGATTGAGGCTTTTTTTATGTAAAGAATATCTTAATGAATCCAACTAAATTTATATTCTAGTTCAGGAACTTTGATTCTGTCTGTTAAACGAGTTAAACGTTCTGGTAAACGCATTAAATAATCTTGTGCTTTTGCCGCTGGTCCACTCAAACCTGTCATTGTTGAGATATTCCAATCTTTCAATAACAAATCTGTAATTTCGATATAATCTTTCCCTGTATAAACGCCAAGTCTTTGTGCTGCATCAGAAAAATGCCCATATACACCGCTTTTCTCGCCATTCATTTCACGTAAAAAGTGAGCAGGCATTACAATTTTTTGTTTCATCATGTCTGCAAAAGCAATCATCATTTCCGAAGGGTCAATTTCAAAAATACTAGTGATAAAACTTTTATAAGCTTTATGATGACGCATTTCATCAGCCGCAATCATTGCACACATTTTTGACAATGAATTATTACCATGTTTTTTAGCCAATGAAGCAGTACGACGATGCGAAATATTGGTTGCTAATTCTTGAAATGAAGTATATACAAAAGTTTTGTATGGGTCGTCATCTGTTTTAATATCAAAACCATCAGCAATTAAGTATTGCGTTGAGATTTCAACAGCTTTCATATTAACACGACCAGAAAGATATACATACTTATTTAATAAGTCTCCATGACGATTTTCTTCAGCCGTCCAAGCACGAGTCCATCTAGCCCAACCTTGTGGTTCATTAATCATATCTACACCTTCAACCACCATGATAGAAGATTCATAAGTAGGTAAAGCTTCCTCAGTAATCATATCACCAATAAGAACCGCCCAATAATCATAAGGTAGTTCACGAGCAGCTTGTTGAAGTTCTTTTACTTCATCAAAAAATGTTTCCTTACTAGCATCTGGTAAAAAATCAGAAGGTTGCCAGTTAGTATCTATCGGAATGAGGTATTTGTTCACGATGTCGTCCATATTAACGGCAAGGTGATTCATTACTTCAATTCTTTCATTTCGCTTTTCCATTTAATTGTTGTGGTTTGGGGGACAAAGAGTATCGGTCAAAAGTTTATTATCATCACAAAAACTATCCTATTTTCGCTACCGAATTTTACAAAGGTACTGAATATTATATAAATGGTAGAATGATAATTATCATTATTACGACATAGAATTAAATATTATTCAGATTAGTCAATAAATCTTTTCGTAATTGGATGATAACTATCCACTCGGCGGTCTCTGAGATATGGCCAAGTAGAACGATAATACTCAGTTTTAGCTAAATCTACTTCCTGAACATGCACTTCTTCTTGTTCGTGCGAACCCAAATAAAGTAATGTACCAAAAGGATTTGCTACAAAACTTCCACCCCAAAATTGTTGGTCAGCCTCACGTCCTACTCTATTCACAGAAACCACATGAACCCCATTTGCTACTGCATGCGAGCGTTGAATGGTTTGCCAAGCATTATATTGTTCACGGTTGATATTCGGATCAGTTTCGTTAGTGTCCCAACCAATAGCGGTTGGATAAAACAATACTTCTGCTCCCATCAAAGCTGTAATTCTTGATGCTTCTGGATACCATTGATCCCAACAAATCAGCACGCCAATTTTAGCAAATTTCGTCTGAAATACTTTATAACCTGAATCTTCTGGCGAAGCATCACCAGGAGTAAAATAAAATTTCTCGTAATAACCTGGATCGTCGGGAATGTGCATTTTTCTGTACTTTCCTAAATACGAACCATCTGCATCCAAAACTGCCGTAGTGTTGTGATATAAACCTGCGGCACGTTTTTCAAACAAAGAAGCAATAATCACCACACCCAACTCTTTGGCAACTACCGAAAGTGTATCAGTAGATGGGCCAGGAATGGCTTCTGCTAAATTGAAATTAGCGTGATCTTCTACATCACAAAAGTATAACGAAGTAAATAATTCTTGTAAACAAACAATATTTGCGCCTTTTTGAGCCGCTTCACGAATTCCTTGAATCGCTTTTTGCATATTTTCTTGTACGTTTTCTGTACAAGACATTTGGACAAGTCCGATGTTAATTTTTTTTGACATTTACTTATTCTCGTAGTTTGTGGACAAATCTTGAATTTCTCCAATAATTTCCACCATGTTTGGATTATCAATTCGCATAATCAGTGAAGTAAAATATTTTTCAAAATTTGTCCCAAAAACAAAATCAATTTTCATTAAACTCAACTTATTATACTGCTCAAACCATTGGCTAAATTTTCTGTTGCGAGCAGTAGCTTTGCTATCTGAATTATCACAGATATATACAACAATTGTTTCTTTTAAAGTGAAAAAATCTTGGAAGATTAAAGCTATAGTTAGTGGAATTCTTGAATCAAGTGAAGGCTTTTTATGAGTTAAATTCTCTGCTACTTCAATTACAAACTCATAAGTATATTGATTATAACTTGAATTCTCTGCAAAAATATAGTTACTCTGCTTGAATTTAACTTCATAAACAATACCCTGCTCTGTTACAAAAGCATATGTATTGTTTTCATCTTTGAAAGCAATATATTCATAAGCCTCTTTCCTATTAGTTTGCATTACGTTTTTTTAGCTCTTCAATAGCGTTTTTTATTAATGGATTTTTCAAATCCTCACGAATTTCTTTTTGTAAAGCTTTCTTATTTGCCAGCATCTTCTGAGCAATAGAGACCATTCTTTCTTGAATGGCTTGATGTTTTGCAAATTCCTCTTGTGTCGTCATAGCTTTTGTTTTTAACAATACAAATTTACTCAAATTTGATTTCATTCATGCACTTAAAATGTCCCAACGGACATTTGTCATAACCAATTTTAGAACATGGGCGACAAGCTAAGTGCTTCACTTCGAGGGCTACAAAATTAGTTTGATATGGGTACATTCCAAACTCAGGCACTGTATTTCCCCAAATAGAAATTACTTTTTTCTTGAAAGCTGCCGCTACGTGCATCATGCCTGTATCATGTGTATAAACAATCATCGCTTCTTTAATCAACGAGGCAGACTGGTTTAAAGTGCATTTTCCACAGGTATTTAAAATGTATTTCTCTGTTTCATTTTTAAATGCTGAAATTAGGTTTTCAGCTTGCTCTGCATCTTCCTTTCCTCCTACCAAAACAAGTGGTAATTGAATAGTTTTACAAAATTCAATCATTTTGTTTAAGGGTAATTTCTTGGTTTCGTGTTGTCCGCCAATGGCATAAACTGCATAAGTATTTCTGAAATTTTCGGGTAACCAATCAGCAGTTAGTTCGTCTTTTTCAGGAATAAAATAATCTAAACCTTGATTATCATTTTTTATTCCTAAATGCTCAAGCGTTTTTAAATTCCTATCTACAATATGTACTTGTGGCATAATGTTCTTTTTGAACTTTACCAAAAGCCATTTCTGAAAATTCAACTTATCAAAACTATACGATTTTACGCCCAATCTAAACTTAATAATTCTTGTTCTGAGATTATTATGCAAATCTATCACATAGTCGTACTGTTCTACTTTTAGTTGTTTTATCAAATCATTAAGACTGTCCTCCAACAAAAAGTACTTATCAATGTACGGATTATTTTCTACTAAAGTTTTATAAGATTTCTTCGTTACAAAATGTACTTCTGCATCAGGATACTGTTTTTTCAAACAACGAACTACTGGCGTAGTAAGGATAATATCCCCAATCGAAGAAAAACGAAGAATTAAGAATTTGGTCATGTAAATTGGGTAATTTTCAGAGAAGAATGTTCAGCGATTAAGTCGAAATCAGAATCTTGATGACAAATTTCAACCTTAAAATGAATGGCATAAGCCGCAATCAAACAATCATTGGCTTTACGAATAGTAACGCCTTTTTGACGTAGTGAACGATATAAATTGGCTGATTCGATGGCAGTTTCAATAGGATTCAACACTAAACATTTAAAACTTAGTAAGGACGTTTTTAACCTTTCAAATTCTTGAAGACTTTTTGTTCCTTGAAGAATTTCTTGCAAAATTGTTGGTGTCAGCCACAAGGGTTGATTTTCAGCAATGTACTCTCGTAGTAACAAAGCTTGTGGTGTTGATTTATGTTGAATAAGCTGAATCCAAACCGAAGTATCAAAAATAATAGCTGGTTTCATTGGCTTCTCCATTGCTCTAAATCACCTTCCCATTCAATTCCTTGGTCTATTAATGCTAATAAATCCACTCGTTTTAAATACATCAAGTACTCCTTCAAAGCGATATTTACAATTTCTTTTTTAGAAGAAGCTGGTTTTAATAGATTTATCTCTCTTAAGATTTCATCATTTATTTCAATATTCGTTCTCATAATCATCTGAGTTTTATACACAAAAATAACAAATTTTATACACATAGATTTCATTTTGAGAGAATTTGAATATTTATGACAAGCAAGTTGATGAATTATTCCAAAATTCCCCCAGAAAAGCAATAACTTTGTATGATTGCGAAACAGAAGTAATTTTACCTTTCTGAAGAGTAATGTTTGATTAAGAAAATTAAAATCATGGCTGAACAAAAACAACAAGATACTGCTTCCACGCTAAAAGAAATCATTTCGCACGCCAAAGAATATGGCTTTGTGTTTCCTTCTTCTGAAATTTATGATGGTCTTCAAGCCGTTTATGATTATGGTCAAAACGGAGTTGAGTTGAAAAACAATCTTAAAACTTTGTGGTGGAAAGCCATGACGATGTTGAACGACAACGTTGTTGGGATTGATGCTTCAATCTTTATGCACCCGCTTACTTGGAAAGCTTCTGGTCATGTTGATTCGTTCAATGACCCAATGATTGATAACAAAGATTCTAAAAAGCGTTATCGTGCCGACCAATTATTGGAAGCGAAAGCCGAACAATACGAAGCAGAAGGCAATCCTGAAAAAGGAAAAGCTTTGTTGCAAGAAATGGCAAGATTATTAGATGCTGGTGAATTGGATGGCGTTCGTCAATTGATTATTGATGAAAATATCAAATGCCCAATTTCAGGTACTGGCAACTGGACAGAAGTACGTCAGTTCAATTTGATGTTCTCTACCCAAGTTGGTGCGGTTTCTGAAGATGCTTCTTTGATTTACTTACGTCCAGAAACAGCACAAGGTATTTTTGTAAATTTCTTGAACGTTCAGAAGTCTGGCCGTATGAAAATTCCTTTTGGAATTGCTCAAATCGGTAAAGCTTTCCGTAACGAAATTGTAGCTCGTAACTTCATTTTCCGTATGCGTGAATTTGAACAAATGGAAATGCAATTTTTCTGCCGCCCCGGTACTGAAATGGAATGGTATAATGCTTGGAAAGAAACTCGTTTGAAATTCCATAAAGCCATTGGTTTACCTGCTGAAAAATTAAAATTCCACGACCACGAAAAATTGGCTCACTATGCCAATGCAGCGGTGGATATTGAATACCAATTCCCATTCGGTTTCAAAGAAATGGAAGGTATTCACTCAAGAACTGCTTTCGATTTAACTGCGCACCAAACGCTTTCAAAGAAAAAACAACAATATTTTGATGCCGACCTTGACGAAAATGGTAAACCTTATGGAAACTACATTCCTTATGTAGTTGAAACTTCAGTAGGTGCTGACCGTCTGTTCTTAGCAGTACTTTGCAACGCTTATACCGAAGAAACTGTTGGTGAAGGCGAATCTGAAAAACAACGTACTTATTTGAAATTCCATCCATCGGTTGCTCCTATCAAAGCTGCCGTTTTACCTTTGGTTAAAAAAGATGGTTTAGCCGAAAAAGCACAAGATATTTTCCATTCATTGAAACGCTCGTTCAATACAACTTATGATGACGGCGGAGCAATCGGAAAACGCTATACTCGTCAGGATTTAATTGGTACTCCTTACTGTATTGTAGTTGATTATCAAACGATGGAAGATGAAACAGTAACAATTCGTCACCGTGATACAATGGAACAAGAAAGAGTAAAAATCTCTGAATTGCGTGAAAAAATCGGCTATGCAATCAGCATGGAAAGAGTATTTGAACAATTATAAATTGACATAATTTATTCTAAATAAAAGGCTTCTGAGAAATCGGAAGCCTTTTATTTTGTTTAAGCACAATAAAACATACCTCTATACGTTATACCTGTACATTTCTATTGAAAAACTGGTTAAAGCTCTCCTTGCTTCAATTCCTGAATTCATTTCTTGTAGTTCCTTTTGGCACTAAACATCCAAATTACATTAGTAATAATTGATGTCAAGTAGTTTGATTTATTAGTTTTTTTGTATTTTCATAAGCACAATAAGCTCATTAAACCCCTAATATTATGACAAAACACATTCTACAAAATTCTTCGCAACAAAGTAATTTAGTACTTCAATATGGCAAAGATGCTTTATTGGTTATCGTTGGTGTACTTTCTGCAAGCTTCGGGCTTAAGGGTTTCTTACTTCCAAATGACTTTTTAGATGGAGGCGTTACTGGTATTTCACTGTTGATTAATATATTAACAGACATCAATTTACCTGTATTAATTATCATTGTAAACCTACCTTTCATTTGGTTGGCATACACTCAAGTATCAAAAGTTTTCGCAATAAAAACATTAATAGCAATTGGACTTTTGGCACTGAGCTTGACATTTATTTCTTTCCCAATTGTTACTACGGATAAACTACTAATTGCTGTTTTTGGAGGTTTCTTTCTTGGTGCAGGAATCGGACTTTCCATTCGTGGTGGCTGTGTGCTAGACGGAACAGAAGTACTTGCCCTATTTATTAGCCGTAAAACAGTATTGAGTGTTGGTGACGTTATCATTGTTATCAACGTAATTATATTCTCGGCTGCAGCAATTTTAATAAACATCGAAACGGCAATGTATGCGATGCTTACTTATTTGGGAGCGTCTAAAACCATCGACTTTTTAATTCATGGTCTTGAAGAATTTACGGGAGTAACAATCATCACAGAACATAGCGAAGCTGTCAGAAAAGTAATTATTGAAAAATTAGGACGTGGAGTAACCATTTTCAATGGAAAAAGAGGCTTTGGAAAAAGAGGACAGCTCAATGAAGATTTAGAAATAATCTATACCGTAGTTACTCGTCTGGAAATTCAGAAACTCACAGATGAAATAGAAAACATTGATAAATCAGCTTTCATTATACAACAAAGTATTAATGATGTAAAAGGTGGAATGATTAAAAAATTACCTTTACATTAAAATTATTTTACTCAAAACGGGCTGATTTCATTAAGAAACCAGCCCGTTTTTCTTTGAAATCATCATAAATAAAGAACTTCCGAAAAAGCCTTTTTTAAGTATCTTTTCCTCAATTTTTACTAAGTGATAGAAAAATGAGTTAATGAAATTGGAAGGTACTTCAACATCTGAAACTACATTTTTTGTATCAATTAATTTTAATGCAATTCCCAATCGTTGGCTTAATCTTACAGCTAAGACTAAAGGAGATAAAAACCATGTCCAATAAGAGTAATAATCAATCGTCAGCAATTCTTTTGGTAATAAAGTCTCAATGTCATGAAATGTAAATCTTTGTTTTCCACCAACAGCAATATCGTGTGTTCCCCAAAAAATATTAAAAGCATTATTATTAGAAATAAAAATGGCATCATCTTTTAGCAAACCATGTATCGCATGAAAAATATTGACAATTTGGGCATTCTCTAAACAGTAAAAAACATCATTACAGATAATCACATCAAACTTATTTGAGTTTGTAAATTCATCCAAGAAGTTAATATCAAATCTTCGAACATTCAAATTTCGTTCCTTACAAAAAGAAATAGCTGCTTCAGAATAATCTATTCCTTGAATATTTTGAAATCCTTTTTTGATTAAAAAGCTCATCAATCCACCCGTTCCACAACCTATATCTAAGATATTTAATTGATAATTTTCAGGATACTTTTGAGTAATTTCTGCCAAAACTTTTTCGTGTAAAATACGATACCACCAAAGCTTTTCTTCAGCCTCAAACATCACTTTGTATTCCTCAATATTACTATTCAGCATGACTCAAAACTTTATATTTCACAGAATATTGTGGGTAATTATTTTGGGTTAAGAACATCCTTCCCATGTATTCACCAATAATACCAAGTGACATTAACTGTACTCCACCAAAAAACATAAAAACTGTAATTGAGTATTGAGACATTACTCCCCAAATATCTAAGCCAAAAAGTAATAAAGAAAGTAAAATCAAGAAAAAGCCAGAAAGTAAAATAAACCTTGCAGGAAGAATAGAATAGCCAAAAATAATTGTGAGAAAAAGTACTGACAATTTACTAAAAGTATAATTTGAGCGTCCTTCTTCTCTTTCTGAATGTTCCACATGAACGCTTCCAACATTAGATACCACACTAAAAATTATTCCATCAATATATGGAAATGGTCCTTTATAGTGACAAATTTCGTTGACAATATCTTTGCTAATCAGCTTAAAACTAGACAAATAAAGTCCTTTTGGCTTATTTAGCAACCTTGTAGCAAGTTGATTGACCAACCAACTGCCAAAATTCCTAAAAATACTATGTTTTTTATCTGAGTAATAAGTATAAATTACTTCATGTCCAGTTTTCTCAGCTTCTTCTAACAATTTAATAATTTCAGATGGAGGGTTTTGGAAGTCATCGTCAATCATTACTGCATAATCACCACGAACATGATTTAATCCACACATTACAGCATTAAATTCACCAAAGTTTTTTCGTAATGAAACAAAGGTAATATTTTTGTATTTTTTTGATAATGCTAAACAAACTTGTTCTGAATCATCTGGGCTTCCGTCATTAACCAATACAATTTCAAAACTATACTGATTCAGTTCTTCGTGAAGTTTCTCAACCAGTTTCCCAATAGTTTTTGCACCTCTATAAACTGGAATGACAACTGATAATAACATAAAATAAAATGGTTTAGTATGAATTTATCGTTTCTACGATATAATTAATTTCGTTTTCAGTCAAAGCTGTATTTAGTGGGATACTAACTACTTCATTATGGATTTTTTCTGTAATGGGTAATGATTTATCATTCCACTCTTCAAAGGCTTTTTGTTTGTGAGGAGGGATTGGATAGTGAATATCAGTGCCAATTCCTTTTGAATTCAAAAATTTTATCAAATTATCTCTATACTCAGTTCTTAATATAAATAAATGCCAAACATCGTCATTAATTGTATCAATATTAGGCAAAATAACTTTATCATTTTTAATCTGATTTAGATAAGTACAAGCAATCTCTCGCCTATATTGATTATCCAAATTAAGTTGCTGAAGCTTAAGATTCAGTATTGCTGCTTGGATTTCATCCAATCTACTATTTAAGCCTTGATAATCAAATACATACTTTTTACTTGAACCATAATTCCTTAAAGCTAAGATTTTTTCAGCCAATTCATCATTATTAGTCGTAATTGCCCCAGCATCACCTAATGCTCCTAAATTTTTAGAAGGGTAAAAACTAAAGCCCGCTGCATCAGACAAATTTCCCGCTATTTTTCCTTCATATCTGGCACCATGAGCCTGAGCAGCATCTTCAAAAACATGAAGATTGTATTTTTGGGCAATATGAGAAATACTATTCATATCACAACATTTGCCATAGAGATGGGTAACTAAAATTGCTTTAGTCTTTGAATTGATTACTTTTTCAATGTTATCAGAATCAATTAAGTATGTTTCTAAAGAAGGTTCAACCAAAACTGGAATATACCCAGCTTGTTTAATTGCTAGAATCGTAGCAATATAAGTATTCGCTGCTACAATAATCTCAGAGGATGGAGGGAAATTACATGCTTTTAAAATGATAATTAAAGCATCTAAACCATTAGCAACACCAAAACAGTGTTTAACGCCACAAAATTTTGCAAAGTTCTGTTCAAATTCTTTACCTTTCTCACCAAGGATATACCATCCTTTTTCAACAACTTCTTTTACAATATTTTGAATTTCTACTTCAAACGGCTTATTTATTAATTTTAAACTAAGAAATGGTATCTGCATTTTTCATTGTTTTTAATTCATAAGGTTCATCAATATAATCACTAGGATCATATAATTCATTTGCTAATACTAAAAGAATGCAGGATTTTGAGAAAGAGTCCATAATATGCCAATCTTCTGGCTGAAGAATAATACATTGATTAGGTGAAAACAAGAAGTATTCTTGTTCATGTTGTCCGTTATTTATATAAATTCTACAACTACCCGTCAAACAAGTAATTGCTTGCCACGTTTTTTTATGACGATGTCCACCCCTCACCTTTCCTTCTTCACAATGAATATAAAAAACTCTTTTTATACTTCCCGGAAGGTGTTTTTCAAAGACTGTTAGAGAACCTGATTCAGAATCAAAACATTGTAATTCAAGAAATTTACTCATTGAAAATTTTGTTTTTTCCATACGAAAGCTATGAAGCTTAAGTAGAATTAAGCTAAATAACATTGATGGTTTAATTAATAATACTCTGAATTGGATAAAAACGGAATGCTCATGAGCATCGTTTATTTAGATAAAGTAAACAGCTAAATCTGTCTAATTACTAAATAGTTTTTTAAGATTGTGCAAAGCTTAAATACTTTACACTTAAAAGTAGCTATTTCAAAGATAGGCTACATAATTCTATTTTCCAAAAGGTTTAGAAATTGGTATTTGATTTTACTCAAACCTAACACCTTTTAAACAAATAAGGCAGTAACTATTTTTAATAGATTACTGCCTAGCAATTGTAAGAGATAGATTTAGAGATTAATATTCATTCGAGGGTATTTCCCAACAATTTTACGAATTGACGAGACTCTTATCATACTTTTTTTTCTTCTTGCAACAGGTGCAAATAAATTATTTTCAAGTACTATTTTACTTTCTTTACTAACATAATCCAGTACATATTTAGGATTTATAATGTAAGATTTGTGTACACGCAAAAAACCGTATTTTGCCAACTCTTCGTCAAAAGCATTAATACACCTTGCATACAAGCAACTATTTCCATCTTTTGTATGGATTAAAGTGTAATTACTTTCTGCTTCTAACATGATTATTTGTTCTATTATTAATGCTAAACTTTTTTTTGAATCTACAATTAATTCAAAATTGGAACGAACTATCAATGATGACATATACTCAGTTTTTGTGGTTAGTGGTAATGCTAAAGTTTCTGAAGTATTAGTCGTAAATACGAAACGGGAGGGAAACAAAACTTTATCTTTTTTTTATTCTCAATACAGTTTTGCTTCAACCTTCGTTTAAAATGAATTAATCAAAAGATAAATACTAATTTTGTATACCTGTGTAAAACATAAACACCTTTTGAGATTCTAATCACAATTGAAGTCAAGAGAAGGAAAATTCTTTAGAAATTAAATGAAAAATAAAAGCGTTCAGTTTATCATCATTTTTGTAGCAATACTGGGAGTAAATCTCTTGGCTAGTCGTTTATTTTTTAGACTAGATTTAACCCAAGAAAAGCGTTATACTATTTCAGAAGCAAGTAAAAATTTATTACAAAATCTAGATGACGAAGTATATGTAAAAGTATATCTCACAGGAAAAGGTATTCCTGCTGGTTTCAAACGTTTAGAAAATGCTGTAAAGGAAACTCTTGATGAATTTCAAATCTACGGTGGAACAAATATTAAATATACTTTTATCGACCTGAACTCTGAATATAAAGATGAAAAAACAAGAAATGAGAAAATAGCTGCTATCGCCAAAAAAGGTATTACTCCAACTAATGTTTACAATAATGAAGATGGTAAAAGAACACAAAGTCTAATTTTACCGGGTGCCGTTATTACTTATAAAGACAAAGAAATTGCTACTTTACTATTAAAAGGCAATAAGCTATCGTCTCCTCAAGAAATACTGAATCAATCTTACGAAGGAGTAGAATACCAATTGGCTTCTGCCATTAAAAGAGTAACGGCTACAGAAAAAAAGAAGATTGGCTTTTTTATCAATTATACCAATTTGCCTGCTGTGAATCAATTGGATTTAATTGGAGCTTTAAAACCCAATTACGAACTTTATCCAGTTGATTTAAGAAATTCACCTACCTTAGACGGTTTAGATGCCATTTTCGTTTTGAAACCTGAACAAGTTTTTAATGATGAGGATAAATACAAAATAGATCAATTTATCATGAATGGTGGCAAAGCAATTTTCTTTGTCGATGCTGTAAAAGTAGATTCTGTAGCTCGTGAAGGAAACATGGCGCAAGTTCAAAGTGTTGGGCTAGAAGATTTATTATTCAAATATGGTGTTCGCTTAAACCCAAATCTTATCAAGGATGCACAGATGAGTGCTGCGATTCCTTTAGACGTCGGAAATTTTGGAGATCGTTCTAATATTCAACTTACACAATGGCAATATTTCCCTTTGATAAATACTTTTGGGAAATCGCCAATTGTTAGAAATTTAGATGCTATTTATACAAAATATGTCGGTACTCTTGACACTGTACGTGCAAATGGAATCTCGAAAACTCCACTATTGATGACGTCTCAATATACGCAGCTACTAAAGGCTCCAGCAATTATGAGCTACAATTTTGCCAGTAAAGATTTAAACGCAAGCCAATATAATGCAGGAGTACAAACTGTAGGGCTGTTATTAGAAGGAAAATTTGAGTCTTTATACAAAAATAGAATTCTGCCAAGTGATTCACGTTTTAATACTTTTAAAGCTGATGGAAAGGCTTCCAAAATAATTGTTTGTTCAGACGGAGACATTCCTGCGAATGATTTTGACAAAAAAAACAATACTCCTCTCCCACTTGGTTTTGATAAATATTCAGGCAATACATTTGCCAACAAGGATTTTGTACTGAACGCAATTGACTATTTATTGGATGATAACGGGGTAATTGTAGCCAGAAATAAAGAAATCAAATTAAGACCTTTAGATAAAGCAGCTCTGCAAGATGATAGAACCTATTGGCAATCAATCAATTTAATTATTCCTGTAATTATTTTAGCGGTTTTGGGAGTAATTAGAAATTTCTGGAGACAAAGAAAATATACTCGCTGAGTATTTAATTCATTTTCTCATAATCGTTGAGTGAATAAAATTAAGTTTCAAAAAAACTTTTTCTTGCTGGCGAAATTTGCCTAAAAACAATTAAAAGTCAGGGCTTATTTGTACTTTTGTTGAACTTTTTAAAATACAGTGCTTTATATCAAAACTTAAATCGTTTTGGTAATTTAATAGTCATTCCCAACTAAAAATATTCTTTCAAGATAATGAAATTCGTCGTATCCTCATCAGTTTTATTGAAACAACTCTCGACAGTTAATGGCGTTATTGCCAACAACCCGATTGTACCTATTTTGGAAAATTTCTTGTTCCAAATTGATCAAACTCAACTGACAGTTACTGCCTCTGATTTACAGACTGTAATGATTACGACATTGGCAATAGAATCTTCAGACTCTGGAGCAATCGCTATTCCTGCTCGTTTATTATTGGATACTCTTAGAGGCTTGCCAGACCAACCAATTACTTTTAAAGTTGACAGAGATACTTTTGGGACTGAAATAATCACTGAAAATGGTCGTTATAAGCTTTCAGGTGAAAACCCAATTGATTTCCCTAAAGTACCACAAGTAACAAAAAGTTTATCAGTACAAATTTCTGCTGATATATTAGGGGCAGCAATTGCTAATACAATTTTTGCTGTTTCAAATGACGATTTGCGTCCTGCGATGACAGGTGTTTATGTTCAATTGTCTCCTGAATATACCAATTTTGTCGCTACTGACGGACATAGATTGATTCGCTATAAAAGAAGTGATGTAAAATCAGAATATGATTCTACGATGATTATTCCTCGTAAAGCATTGAATTTATTGAAATCTTCATTGCCATCTGATGATACAACTGTTACTTCTGATTTCAGTTCTTCAAATGCGTTTTTCAGTTTCAATAACATCAGAATGATTTGCCGATTAATCGACGAACGTTTCCCTGATTACGAAAATGCTATTCCTCAAAACAATCCAAATGTTCTAACAATTAATCGTTCAGAATTTTTAGGTTCTTTGAAACGCATTTCTATTTATTCAAATAAAACGACTCATCAAATTCGTTTAAAATTATTGAAAAACGATTTAGTGATTTCAGCAGAAGATTTAGATTATTCTAACGAAGCGAATGAAAGATTAATGTGCGACTATGATGGAGATGAAATGGAAATTGGTTTCAATGCTAAATTCATGATTGAAATGTTGAGTAATCTTACATCAAACATGATTTCTTTAGAAATGTCTCAACCTAATCGTGCTGGTCTAATTATTCCAGCTGATAAAAAAGCTGACGAAGATATTTTAATGCTTGTAATGCCAGTAATGCTAAATACTTATGCGTAATTGACATTTAACATATCTATATTGGGGCGTAAGAGTATTTATTCTTACGCCTTTTTAATTTAAAGTGTTAATGATTGTTAATCTAAAACTTTAGTATTAGTTTAATCGTTTAAAATTTACTCGTCAATTAAACGTTTTGTATCAAACTTAATCAATCTTAGAAAATGTTAAAAACTAGAATTTTATCTGCTTTATTAATCCTTTTTACTATCAGTGTAAATGCTAAAACTGAACCTGCCAAAAATACAAACGCAACAGGCATTCAGTTTTTTAAAGGTACTTTTCAACAAGCTTTAGCAAAAGCTAAAAAAGAAAACAAAATGATAATGATGGATTGTTACACTACTTGGTGTGGTCCATGCAAAATCTTGAAAAATCAAGTATTCACAGATAAAGCCTTGGGAGATTACATGAACCAAAAATACGTTTGTGTAGCAATGGATTATGAAAACGGTGAAGGTCCTGCGGTAGCTCAAAAATATCCAGTAGATGCTTATCCATCTATTTACTTTATGGATAACAATGGTAAAGTAAAAACGATTATGGTTGGTGTTCCAAACCCTATTCCAAATGCGGCTAATGTTATTTTAGCACAAGCGAAAAAGTTTGTAAAGTAATTTTATTTTATTCCTTAAAAAAAGCCGTGAATTTGTGTTGAACAAGTTCACGGCTTTTTTACTTTCTATCAAACAAAAGCGAGTGATTAAATCGCCTACTTCATAAATACTACTTAGCACTCTCTTGTTTAGTTCTCATTTTAATATTAAGTACTTCAACTAATAAAGAGAAGGCAATCGCAAAATATAAATAGCCTTTTGGTACTTCACCCACACCAGAACCAAAAAGAGAAACATGTGCGTCGTGTGCAGATTGTGCAATAAGCATAAAACCAATCATAATCAAGAATGCCATTCCTAGCATTTGAATAGAAGGGTGACGATTTACAAAATCGCCAACTGGTCCTGAAAAACCCATCATAATCACAATCGACAATACAACTGAAATAATCATAATCGGTAAATTATGTGTTAAGCCAATCGCAGTAAGAATAGAATCAATCGAGAATACAATATTAATCAACGCAATTTGAAGCACCACAGCCGTTAATTTATCAGCCGCTGAACCTTTAGGGACAGTAACTTCATGTTCGCCTCCAACCTCTAGCTTTTCATGAATCTCAGAAGTAGCTTTATACAATAAGAATAAACCTCCGATAAATAAGATTAAACTTTGTCCAGAAATTCCCGCATTAAGCCATCCTAAATTAATATGAGTAAAAGGTTCTTGTAAAGAGATGATAAATGAAATACCAAACAGTAAAGTAATTCTGAAAACCATTGCTAATAGCAATCCTATGTTCCTTGCTTTTGCTTGATCTTTCTTGGCTAATTTATTGGCAGCAATTGAAATAAAAATGATGTTATCTATTCCAAGAACAATTTCTAAAAAGGTAAGAGTAAGTAAACTTATAATACCACCAGCTGTAAATAATTCTGACATTTTAATTTTGGTTTAAATATTTTGATTTCACAAATTTATCCAGTTTAACCAATAATCAAAACTTCAATTGTTATGAAAGGTTAAAAACATCTACAGTCATTCCAAAAATAGCATGAACGTTTTTGAAGTATTTTATCTTGAAATGCACGTTTCTTTTCATTCTTAATAATTATCAATACACCGTGATAGATAGAATAAAAAACATCAAAAATTTATCACATTTTAACTTATTGATAATAAAACACTTATAATTTTATTTAAAAAAGATTCATTTTTTTCTTTGTTGATGTTTGGAGTGTAAGCAAATAAAGCGTAATTTTGCACCACCTTAAAAGAAAGGGATTTGGTTTCATAGCTCAGCTGGTTCAGAGCACCTGCCTTACAAGCAGGGGGTCCTAGGTTCGAATCCTAGTGGGACCACCAAATTACAATAACAATCTCGGTTTCATAGCTCAGCTGGTTCAGAGCACCTGCCTTACAAGCAGGGGGTCCTAGGTTCGAATCCTAGTGGGACCACCACCAAAGCCTTAACATTTCAAAATGTTAAGGCTTTTTTATTGGCTTTATATTCATATTAAATAAAAAGGGTTAACAAGATAAAATCTTCTTAACCCTTTTCTATTACTAAAGCTCAAAGCAGAGTGCTATTTACGCATCATATTTGCCATATTAGGCATTTTCATTTTACCGTCTTGAACATTGTTCATCATACGCATCATTTTACGCATTCCGTCGAACTGTTTCAAGAGATTATTGATTTCTGTAACAGAAGTTCCCGAACCAGTTGCAATACGTTTCTTACGAGACATATCCAACAATTCTGGTTTTTGGCGTTCTTTCGGAGTCATCGACTGGATGATTGCTTCAATTGATTTGAAAGCATCGTCTGGAATATCCACATCTTTCACTGCTTGCGACATTCCCGGCACCATTCCCATCAAATCCTTCAAATTACCCATTTTCTTGATTTGCTGTAACTGCGAGTAGAAATCTTCAAAACTGAACTGGTTTTGGCGGATTTTCTTATTGATACGCTCCGATTCTTCTTCATCAAAAGCACTTTGTGCTCTTTCTACCAAAGAAAGTACGTCACCCATACCCAAAATACGGCTTGCCATACGGTCGGGATAGAATTGGTCGAGGGCATCCATTTTTTCGCCTGTTGAGATAAACTTAATTGGTTTATCTACAATATGACGAATAGAAAGTGCCGCACCACCACGAGCATCACCATCTAATTTGGTTAATACAACGCCATCAAAATTCAAACGTTCGTTGAAAGTTTTAGCAGTATTTACAGCATCTTGTCCTGTCATCGAATCCACTACAAAAAGGATTTCTGAAGGTTTAATGGCATTTTTAACCGCTGCAATTTCATTCATCATCGCCTCATCTACTGCCAAACGACCAGCAGTATCGACAATGATTACTCTTTTACCCATTTTACGTCCGTAAGAAATAGCATTTTGAGCAATCTCAACAGCGTTTTTGTTTTCAGGTTCAGCATAAACATCTACGCCTACTTGTTCACCTAAAACTTTCAATTGGTCGATAGCCGCAGGACGATAAATATCACAGGCAACCAACAACACATTTCTACCACTTTTTTTGAGGTATTGAGCTAATTTTCCAGAAAAAGTAGTTTTACCAGAACCTTGCAAACCTGCAATCAAGATAATCGCTGGGTCTGGTTTAAGGTTGATAGCTTGTACCGACGAACCCATCAATTTAACGAGCTCTTCATGGACAATCTTCACCAACATTTGACCAGGGTCAACCGCAATAAGGATTTTTTGTCCCATTGCTTCTTCCTTGATACGGTCAGTGATTTCTTTGGCAACTTTATAGTTAACATCGGCATCCATCAAAGCCTTACGGATTTCCTTGACAGTACTTGCTACATTGACATCCGTGATACGTCCCTTACCTTTCAGGGTACGCATTGCGGTGGTTATTTTACTGCTTAAATTCTCAAACATTTTTATCTATTGCTTCTAATTTTTCTTGTATAATTTTTAATATTTCTGGACGATACTCAAATGAAATAAATTCATTACTTATCCACGTAAACCTATTTGGACTAAACTGCTCTTTCTTAGAAAGAAAAAGCTTTTTTTTCACTTCTCCTGCATAAACCAATGAACCAATCTGACTTTTATACTTAATATTAGCTTTCAAAGACTGAATGGAAATAACTTCAAAATACTGTCTTTTAATTCTGACAATTCCACCCAAAGTATTTACCTCACTCCATTTTATGATTATCTCTTGAACCCAAGATTTATATTCAATACCTTCGTGAGTCAATTTTATTTCAGCAAAAACTAAATTTAATTGCCAAAACAGTATTACCAACAAAGGAATTACCACGAACCAATGAATATGAAAAATAAAAAATACCGATACAAACCAGAGTAAAATAAATACGAATCCAACAACTAACTCCCAATCTTTTATGATATTAACTTTAAAAGTAATGGGAAAATTTGTTTCCATCTCTTCGGTTTTATTGGCAAAAACAATATTTAAAAAGCTATTCTCTCGAACAAATTTCTATAATTCAAAGCTTAACGCACAAAGGTACAAAATTCTTAATAAAACAGGAGATAATGATTTGAGGAAGCACTCTTTCTATTTAATTTTGGTTTTTACTTTTCTAAACCTCAACATAAAATGGTTACTGCACTTATCACTCTGTCACTCATTGCATTCGGTCTAATCATAATCGTTTATACTGCCTCAAAAGAATATTCTGATTTACATGGATTACAATCTATGCTGAAAGTACCTCGAAGCTATAAAATCAGATATGATATTTTCTCCTGTGTTTTTGCTCTTTTTTTTATAATTATGGGTTTCATAATGCTTTTCACAATTTTGAAATTGAAACATCAGGAGTTTATCCCTATCATCTTAATAATAATTTTAGGTTTACTACTAATTACATTAGGAGTAATAATCAGCTCTCTAGAAATACAAGTTTTCAAAATAAATGGAAAAAGAACTTATACTTTTAATCCTCTTGAAAAGAAAGTAAGTATTTCAGGCATAGAAAATACTTCATTCTATTTGAGCGAAATTCAAGAAATTATAAGATTTCAGCCTAACAACCATAAAATTGCATTCCCATACTATAAAATCATTTTGAAAGACCAAAGCTCAATTATTCTTACTTCACGGCTGCCTTGTTATTATAATTTCGACGATTTCTTCAAAAATATTCCAATAACTATAGTATATAAAGGTATTTGGAAGATTGAATAAAATAATAAACGCCACAAGCATCTTAAATCCTTGTGGCGTTTGCGTTGGGAATCTATCCAAATTATTTTCTAATCACTGCTCCGATTTCTTTTTCAAAAGCTGCCATTAGTTTTTCCATTGTTTTGTCGATTACTTTGTCCGTCAAGGTTTGTTCGTAATCTTGAAGAATGAAACTTACTGAATAAGATTTTTTATCTGCTCCTAAGTTTTCACCTTGATACACATCAAAAACATTGATTTGACGCAACAAGTTTTTCTCATAATTACGTGCCAATTTCTGGATTTGGTCGAAAGTAACGGTTTTGTCAATCACCAAAGAAAGGTCACGACGTACTTCTGGGAATTTCGGTAATTCTACAAAAACAGCTTTGTCATTATATTGTTTGAACAAGTAATCCCAATCAAAATCAGCAAAGAAAACGTGCTGTTTTACTTCTGCTTTTTTCGCTACGCTTGGTTTCACTAAACCTACTTTTGCTACTTCTTTTTTGTTCAATACATAACTTATGCCGTATTCAAAAGTTGCCGTTCCTTCTAAAGGTTTGGTATCTAAATTCTTGAAACCTAAACTTCCCAGTACTTTATTTACAGCACTTGCCAACGCATGGAAAGCTACTTTTTGTGATTTCAATTGCCATGTTTCATTTTCAGTATTTCCCGTCACATACAAAGCTAAATGGCGTTTTTCAACGTATTTGTCATTGATTTTGTGATATGTTTTACCGAAATCAAACATTTTCAAATCTTTCTGACGACGGTTGATATTGTGTGCCAATACTTCTAAACCAGAAAATACCATTGACTGACGCATTACGCCTAAATCTTCTGATAATTTATTTAAAATCTCAACGTCGTCGTTCGGTAAATCTGCTTTAATCAAAGCGGAATAAGCTGGTTTTGTTAAAGAATTGGTAATAATTTCGTTGAAACCATTCGCCGCCAATACTTGTGAAATTTTTAATTGTAATTGTTCTCTGTCTTTCTGTGGGAAACCAGATAAAAATTCTGTTCCAAGGTTTTCAGACAATTCTACGTTTTCAAAGCCGTAAATTCTAAGCACTTCTTCGATTACGTCGGCTTCACGAGTAACGTCCACACGGTAAGGCGGCACGATTGCCGTAAAACCGTTTTCATCTTCGTTCTGAATCGTAATGTCTAAAGATTCAAGAATTGATTTTACTAAAGCTTTATCCAAGGTTTTACCAATCAAACGATTTACGTTTTTGTATAAAACTGGAATACTGAAATCTGCTATCGGATTCGGATAAAAATCTGATACTTCCGAAGCAATTACGCCGCCCGCCAATTCTTGAATCAACAGAGCTGCATATTTCAAAGCGTATAATTTGGCGTTTGGATCTGTTCCACGCTCAAAACGGAATGAAGCATCCGTTTTTAAACCATGACGTTGAGCCGTTTTTCTTACAGAAGCAGGGTCGAAATAGGCTACTTCTAAATAGACACGAGTCGTTTCTGGCTTGATTCCTGATTTAGTTCCACCAAAAACCCCAGCAATTCCCATCGGTTCATCGCCGTTACAAATCATTAAATCTGTTTCGCCTAAAGTACGTTCTATTTCATCAAGTGTTGTAAATTTTGTGCCTGCTGGAAGCGTTTTTACAATTACTTTTTGCCCAGCAATGGCATTCCAGTCATACGCATGCATTGGCTGGCCAAGTCCATGACAGATATAATTGGTAATATCTACAATATTGTTAATTGAACGTAAGCCAATTGTTTCTAATGATTTACGCAACCATTCTGGAGATTCCTGCACTTTTACACCATCGATAGTTACACCACAAAAACGTGGACAAGCAACGGCATCTTCAACAATAAGTTCTATCGGAAAATTATTATTATCAACTTTGAAAGCTTCAACCGAAGGCAAAGTAATAGAACGACTCGTTTTTGCTTTAATATCACGAGCAACTCCCCAATGCGAAGCAGCGTCTGCACGGTTGGGTGTTAATCCGATTTCGATTAATAAATCTGCTTCTAAATTAAAGTACTGAGCCGCAGGCGTTCCGTTTGGTAAATCAGTATCCAACACCAAAATACCAGCGTGTGAAGTACCAAGACCGATTTCGTCTTCGGCACAAATCATTCCTTCCGAAAGATGTCCGTAAGTTTTTTTACTGGTGATTTTAAAAATCTCAACACCTTTTGAATGGTCGTAAAGCGTAGTTCCGATAGTAGCAACAATTACTTTTTGTCCAGCTTCAACGTTGGCAGCACCACAAACAATTTGTGAAGGCGTTTCTCCGCCCACATCAACAGTAGTTAAGCTCAACTGTTTTTCTTTGATCATAAATCGTTCACAAGTAAGTACTTCACCTACTACAAAACCTTGTAAACCGCCCAAAATTGCTTCGTGACGCTCGATGGATTCTACTTCTAAGCCCGTTCCAGTTAAGAGACTATCTAATTCTTGAGCCGACTCTGTTATTTCTACAAATTGTTTAAGCCAATTAAGGGAGATTTTCATTCTAAATGCAATGTAAGATTTCGTGATTGAGAAATTAATTTCTTTTAAAATTTCTCGGAAAGACAAAGTTAATCAAAAAATAGAAGACAAAAATAAACCCCACAAGATTGCTTGCATCTTGTAGGGTAAAGAATTTTATTCTGATAGCTTAAAACAACCTTATAATCTTACTTTTTAGGTAAATCATAAACTGTTAATTTTAATCGCTCTTTGGTTATTTTAGTATTCAATTGCTCTATTTCAGCACTTATTCTAGCTGTTTGAGTTGTTGATTGTAGGATGCCCGTTCTATAATATTCTAAGGCAGATTTCAGACAAGCTTCATTCTCATCTCCTAAATCTTTGGTAAAATCATCCGTCTGAACTTTATCCACAGAAAACCCTTCATAAAAATCACCTGTTCCTGCTGAATTAACATTTCTGAAAGCTACAGGAAAAGCATAGTAATCCATTGTTGGTATGGCATAATAACCTACTGGTTTACCATGAGTAGTACTTCCTATCAATTTTACGGTCATCACGGGTTTTAAAGCATTTATTAATTCTTCACTTGCCGATGCTGTTCCTTTGTTTACAATGATTACGATTTTGCTTAATTTCAATCCATTAGTGGCTGTGGCAAAATAATCAGTGCTGTTGTATTTAGTATAAACAGTATTGTGTTCTGTCTTTGCAAATATTTTCCCAATAGCAGCTGTTGGAGCAATTAAATTGCCTAAATAATTAGCAACTAAGCCATAACCTCCACCATTATAACGTAAATCAAGGATTAACTCTGTTACATTTTTTGATTTGAAATCAGCAAATGTTTGATCTAATACATTTAGCGTTGTCTGAGCAGTTTTGCCATTAATAGCATCTCCTAAAAATGAATCAAAATTAAAATAACCTACATTTACTCCATTTACAGAAAATACTTTAGGGTTGATTACATAGTCAGCTTTATATGCCCCAGCAGTAAGAGTAAGTGTTTGTTGCGTACCATCGGGTTTAACAAACACAATAGTCTGAGACGTTTTCCCTAATTCTATATTTAATTGGCTGATATTAGCATTAGTGGCATCAATTCCATTGATTTTTAGTACTTGCCAACCACGTTTTACACCCAACAAACCCGCTGGAGATTGTGAATAAACTAATTTCACCCTTAAATCTATAGCACTTACAAAGCCATATTGTACTCCCGCATCGGAACTATTTCCACTTACATAATTATCCCAGACAGATTTTTCAATGGCAAAACTCCACCTATCCTGATATTTCCCATTTACAAAAGGGCTATAAGTTCTTACTTTTTTCATCACCGAGTCTGCTGTTGGATAACCTGTCGGTTTAAATAAAGTAGCCGTTGGTAAACTCGTATTCCAGAGATATAAGGATTGCGAAATAGCATAAACACTATCTCTTACGTCTTTTGTTGCATTACTGACAACATCATCCTCTGTTTTCTTGCAAGATGAAAACCAAGTAAGTGTAAAAAGCAATCCAACAATTGCCATGTATTTAGTTTTGTGAAGCATAATCATTTGTTTTGATTTGGAATAAATACTTAACGTTCACAAACTAAAATTATTGAGCGTCCGTAATTTGACATAAATTCCCAAAAACTCTCCCTCTTAAAGCTTCAAAACCACTTGTGTTCTATCTGCTTTGCTTACTTTTTTGTAATATTCTATGAGTTCTGCATAGCTTTCTGGTGGAAATTTGCCTTGATTTCTCACTAATTTTCTGATATACAATAAACTTCCATCTTTTATTTGGAATTCTGATTGATAAGTTCCGAAGCGGTTTTCAAACTTAATTCCTTCTGGCTTGAACTCTAAGGTAGCATTTTTAGGTAATTGATAAGTAACTGAATCCGTTTCTGTTAAAGCCATTTTTAACACTACTTCTGTTTGACGAGGCTTATCCAACGCTGGCGGAACAGTATTAATAGCCGACATTAAATTGGGCGTTAAAAACAGCCTCGTTCCACTTTTTGATGCGCATTTCCTTACATTCAAATCTAATTTTACGGTAGCAGTCGGAATCCTTTTCTTTTCATCTTGAATAGAAAAATTACTTACTTCAAAACTGGGAATATTGATTCTTTTGTAAAGATGTTTTTGCTGCTCCTCTCTACTCGACAAGTTTTTAATATCAGAATAATCGTCCGATAAAAGTCCTGTATATTCCGTTACAGCAACTACTGTGGCATTTCCATCTTCTGCTAAAGCTACTTTAATATTCCTATTTTGCTGATTGTCTTTGGCTTTGTAAACTGGCGTGCGGACTAACTTCCCTCCTTCTGGAGTTGATAAAAGTGCGTAACGGTCGCTTGTAAAATCAGACAAATAACCAAAGGCATTATCTTGCGAAGTACATTCCAACCAAATGGTATCACTTTTCATCGGCACGCACACAATTACGTGATTAAATTGTTGAGAAGGGAAATCTGGATGAATATCTCGTTCATTACTTCCTCCTCTAATCGAAGCATAAAATGATTCAATTCCAACACTCTTCAACAAAGCTTTTGTGTAATTCGACAATGCTTTACAATCGCCATAACCTTTTTCAGCCACATAACTGGCTTCAAAAGGTTGCCAACCACCAATGCCTAATTGAATAGAAATATAACGGGTTTTAGATTGTAAGTACTCATAGATTTTCTTTACTTTCAGGCTTGGATCTGAAATATTAGCCACCAATTGTTTTACTTCTTGTTGTACATTTTCGGGTAAAACGTCTCTTCCTTTTCCTAAAATATTATCAAATTCCCCCAAATCTTTCCACGTTTTCATGCTTCCTTTGAAGCCTTCTACTTCAAACTCATTCGGAGCAGTCAATACTCCTTTTCCGTAGCGTGTCCATTTCGGTGAATAAAGTTCGTTTTCATACACCTGTAAATTCTTTACTTGCCAAGTATAACTTTTAGATTCTGCGATGTTTTCCAAGGTAGGTTCTGCTAATCCGTTAATTGATTTATAACGAAGTGGCAAATTAGCTGGCATTTGTATTTTTAAAGATGATTGTTCTACAGCTACGTTTTCTTCGTCTTCTTGTGGAAACCACATCGGATAAAAAAGTAAATTCTTATTCGTTGTTTCTGTCGTGAACTCTACGGTAAAAGGAAAAATCGCATATTTGAATTCCGCATATTTGTAACGGTTATCGCCAAAAAGTGTTCCGTTTCCAACGGCACTTCCATCGTGAATATCGTCTTTTTTTACCTTTTTTACTTTCTCACCATTACTGTCATACAATACACCTTCAAAATTATTTACTTTTTCAAGCTTACTATAGAAAAGCGTCATAGAGGCATATTGTAAACCTTGTTCATCCAAAATAGTGATTACTCTATGATTCTTTTCAGTAGCTTCTCCTAAGTTTTTAACCGTAAAAATGGTTTCGCTTTTACGAATTACGGCATGAGCTTTTTCCTTTAATTCTGCTGGAATGCTAGCCACATTCCAAGTATTCTGAGCAAAGGAATTACTCAAAATACTTGTCAATAGTAGTGAACTGATGATAAATGCTTTCATTATTTATTGGGCTTTCTTTAAAACTATTTGTTCTGCGTGTTTTTGAATAATTTGGTCGTAAAACCTTTTTAACAATTCATACTCTTCGGCAAAATACATGGTTTTTTTCAACATAATTTTGCTAGAAATAGTAATTAAATCTTCTGATTTTGCCACCATAAAAGCAAATCTACCAGCATCTTCAGGCAAATTCACTCGCATACTTTTAGGTATTTCTTCAACCACATAACCTTTGGGAATGGTATAAGTAGCGATAAAACTTTCTTCAATCAAAGTACCGAAATCAACGGGGTATTTTCTTTCTAATGTTGTGAAAGGGTTTTTACTTTCACCTTCACCAATCATCGGATTAAAATAAATTCTATCTCCAGCTACTCCTACTCCTTCATTGATATTCAAATCTAGTTTTACTTGTAGTGGTCTTTCAATTTCGTTTTCATCTTCAAATTCAACTTTTCTTACTTCCCAGTTATTATGCGATTTTTTAAGATTATCAATGTATTTTGCTTTGGTATCTTTCTTGATTTGCATGCGTTCGTCGTGTGCTGCATAACTGATATGATTGATACTTAATTGTCCTTTTATTTGTCCTTCTGGAACAATTTCAAAGTTAGCAATCAATGTTTTCGCTAGTTTTTCATTGGTTTTCAGTTCAACCCAATCGCCTGATTCTCCATGAATCCATCTTCCTTTTCCATTCAAACAACGAATTGGCAAAGTACCTAAGGGCATCGACGGTTCAGTAGCATCTATCAATAACCATTGCCCTTTTACATCTACCGCCGCAATTACATAATTGAATTTTCGTTCAAGTACATAATAATCCAATACTCGTCCATTATCTCTGGTACTCAACACAACTGGGTCGGCTTCAATATCCAATTCTCTGAGCAAAGCAATCAACATTAAATTCAAATCTGCCGAATTTCCCGTTTTTGCTTCAAAAGCTTTCTTTAAATTTCCACTCGCCAAGAAACTCCTTTGCTGATTCCAAGTCATATTCTTAGAAACATAATTATAGGCTGCTTGAATTTTAGACAAACTATCTTTGGCAGTTGCTTTGATAGTGGCGGCTACTTCTTTCAGAAAACCACCTTTGTTGAGTAACCTTCCGAAATTATCATAATTGGTCAAGGATTTTGAAAAATCATTCCAAGTAGAAGAAAAATGTTTTGGAATACCACCTGTTGGCACATAAGCAGAAATTTCAAACTCAACTTGCGAACGATAGTCTTCAATCGTAGTAATGTATGGTTCTACTTTTAAAGCAGGTACATCTTTCTGAACAAATCTGTAATAAGTAGCAGCAATGTTTTCAAACCCAGCCCCTAAATTCAGTGCTTCTTTGGTAATGCTAGAAACCACAAAAGGCTCGTATCCTTGTGTAATTAATTGGAATTGATAAAATTCAGGCACTTTTACTTGATATTCACTCCAAAGTGTTGGAATACTTCTTTGGAATTCCCAAGAACGAACTTCGGTATCAAAGTCTGATTCAATTCTGTATGAATATTCTATGACTGAGCCTTCTTGTACATTGGGCAATGTAATTTTTTGAATCATCAGATTCTCACTTTTCTTTTCTAGAAAGATTGAGCTTTTTTCTAATTTGGTCGTTACGATTTTTCCATCTACCAAATTATAAGTAGCTCCCTTGATATTAGAAGCATATTCTTTAGCTGTTCCTGTTCTGGAATTACTCAATCCAAAAGAATAAGTAGCCCATTCATAGCCAGATTTCTTAAGGATTTTGATTCTTCTGTGTCTTTCGTAAGCAACTTTTAAACCCTGTCCATCACGATAGGTGTAATTGTGAGTTCCGAAGTCGCAAAGTACTATTGCTTCGGCAGCAGTATCTTTGTCATAGGCTTTCATTTGTAAATCAGCCATGTCCACTTTACCATACTTGATAGGACTGTTTTGGGCATTGATTGAAAATGTTACTAGGAGTAATAAAAAGCAACTAAGGCTACTTTTTAAAAAGGCATTTTTTTTCATTTATATGTGTATTATTAATGTATGTAGTGAGTTTATAAGTATTAAATCAAACCTATAAGGATTTTATATTTAACTAATAATAAGAGCTTTAATCTCAAATCCTTATAGGTTTATATTCTCAATTAATTTATTTTCAGGAAGTGAACAGACTCCACTACAAAGCAAGATTTCTTAGTTGCAAAGCTTGCTACTTCTTCTTCAAAATAATCTGCTCTGCATGTTTTACAACAATTCTGTTAAACAGTTCTCGTAATGCACCATACTCTTCACTGCTATAAAGTGCTTTCTTTAAACTTACTTTGCTGTCGATTTTAACTTCTCCATCTAATAATGTTACTCTGAAATCAAAACGTCCACCATTACTGGGTAAAGTAACACTTTCTCCTTTAGGCATTTCTTCTACTACATAGTCAGCAGGAATTTTGAAAACAGCACTAAAAGTTTCCTCTTGCGGTACACCAAATTCAACGGGGTAGTTTCTAATTGGCGATTTGAATGGATTGGTTTCTTCTCCCAAATCTAGCATTGGTGTAAAATAGATGCGATCGCCTGCGATGGTATAGGCTTCATTATAAACAGTTTGTATTTTCATCTCTGGCATTTGCCCCAAGGAATCAACTGCTAATAAATCTATTTTGCTGATGTTTTGGTTAGGTTTGTTTTTCTTGAAATTACTGATATAATCCTCTTTCCCTTTACTTAATACCGCTGATCTAAAAAAGACAGCATCATGCCCAACATAAGAAATATTTACGTTTCCTTTCATCTGTTGGTCAGGCAAAATATCCATGTTAATCAGACTTACTTTTCTACTGACTGGGCGAGCAGGAATCGGTATCCAACGACTATTTTTTCTGACAATCAATCTCCCTTTTTCATTCAAACAATGTAGCGGAAGCATATCTACTTGGGCATATTTGCTTGTTGCATCTAGTAAAATATCTTTGCCATTCAAGGAAACATGGGCAATGGTAAAATCAAATCTATCCAACAAAACCAAATCAGTAGGCAAACCATTTTCACGAGTACTCAATATCATCGGGTTGGCATCAAAACCACATTCACGAAGTAAACGCACCAACATCAAATTGATTTCTGCTGAATTACCTAAACCTTTTTCTGCTACTTTATTCAAATTAGCACTTGAGGTAAATACTTCGTTTTCGCCATCCCATTGCATATTATTTTGAATATACTGATAGGCTGCCGTCAGTAAAACCAATGAATCTTTGGTTTGTGTTTTTAGGAGCTTGGCAATGTTTTGAGCTTCATCATATTTCTTGATTTGCTTTCCGAAATAATCACTCATCAATAAAGTTTCATTGAGTGCCTCCCAAGTTTGAGAATAATCTATTTTACCTTGATTCGGCAAATATGTTACCGCTAATTCAAAACTAAGTTTAGAACGATAATTTTCAAGCGTTGTCAAAAAAGGTTCTTCTTTCAATGCTGGAATATCTTCAATGGCAAATCTATAAGCAAGATATGGGTCACGAATATTGCTACGCATAAAATTCTGACTGCCTTGTTTTGTTTCCTGAACCTTCAAAGGCAAAAGACTATTCATGGTAATTTTATAGTCAAAATAAGCGGGGATTTCAGCACGCAATTCACTCCAAAGTGTAGGAATACTTGTTTGGAAATTCCAATTGCGTAAACGATACCACAAGCCCGACTCTATTTCATAAGAATATTCTAGCACAGAGCCTTCTCTAACTTGTGGGAAAGTAAATTTTTTATAGTAAAGTGTATTTGTTCCTTTTTCCTCAAAAAATTCATCGTCCGACATCGTGTAGCTTGCTGGGCTTCCGTTTTCTACATTCCAAGTTATTGCTTGCAGATTACTGATTGTTTCTGCTTTATCGACATCACTTGTTACATAAAAAGGAATTTTCTGACTGGCATATCCAAAACCAGATTTCTTTAGAATTTTGATACGGATGTGCCTGCGATAAGTAACTTTAGGCATGTCTTTACCAAAGTAATAAGAGTATTCGCCATAGTCGCAAAGTACAACCGCTTCAGCAGCAGTGTCTTTAGGATAGCTTTTCATTTGAAGGTCTTTCAAATCGACTTTACCGAAAGTAATCGGAGCGGGAGTTTGAGCTTGGGTATAAAAACCTAACAGCACACAAGTAATCAGTAGAATACACTTGCGTAAAGTACATCTAGGTGTCATTGATATTAAATTAGTTAATTATGGTTTAATAAATTATCGCATAATTACTCATAAAATTAGAACTCTCAAAAAAATATTTAAAAACTTTATTTTTTAAAACACCAACAGTTTAACCGCTTGGATAAAAGCCACTAAAATAAAAGTCCAACCCATGACTTTATCGAACATTTTAGGAGATAAAAATTCAAAAACCAATCCCCTTTTACGATTAGCCACATAAGCACATAAATAGTTTAGGAAGAACGCACCAATACTTGCACCTAACACAAAAGCGATTTTATCAATGGAACTTTCAATGCTTAAAATTTTATAGTTTTGATAATTAATCAGAATTACCAACCAAAAAGGTAACAATTGTGGATTGAGCAATGACAATAAAAAGCCACTCAAAACATCACCGCCCAATGATAACACCTTTATTTCTGCCTGTACTTCTGTTGTTTTCAGCAAGGCTTCTTGCTTTTTCTTAGGTTTTAAATAATTCCATCCGACCAATAATAAAATAGGCAAAACAGCCCATTGCATAATTTCAAAAACAAGAGGATACTGTTCAAATATTTTTAAACCTTCAACCGCAAAATATCCATAAATCATTTCGGGAATAACTCCTCCCAAAGTCATCCACAAACCAGCACTAAGGTTTTTTACTAGTGTTTTTTGAATCACCGACATATTCAGAGGTCCAGGATGAAACGAACCCGCAAAACTGATTAGGAAGGTGATGAGGAAGATGATAAAGCTTTTCATAAAATTTTTCTGAGGGTTTAGATTCCACAAATTGCCATCAAACAAAACTACTACATTTCTTAGCTTCCTACTTGTCGGCTATATTACCAAACCATTATTTCATGTAAATTGCAATATTCTCGACCAAATCGAGCATTTAATTAGAATCTCTTTCATTTCTGTACTATTTACAGAAATTGTTAACCAAGCAAATGCAATCTTCAGAACATACTCAAGCGTCTTTATATACAGAAGAAATCACCCTTTTTGCCGATGTAATCGTACCCGTTGCTGTACCGAATACTTTTACGTATCGTGTTCCACGTGAGTATGCTGCCAGTATCACTGCTGGTTTAAGAGTGATTGTGCAATTCGGGAAAACGAAGGTTGTTACCGCTGTGATTGCACGAATTCACAACAAACCGCCAGAAAAATATCAAGCCAAATATATTTTAGAAGTATTAGACGACGCTCCTTTAGTAAACGCTAAACAAATTGAGCTTTTCTATTGGATTGCCGATTATTATATGTGTACGGTCGGCGAAGTACTGAACATTGCTTTGCCTTCGGGTTTGAAGATTTCGAGTTTATCGAAAGTACAGTTTAATCCCGAATTCGACCAGCCTGCTTTATTGACAGAACGTGAAACGGAAATCATCGAAGAACTGAAAAAACATCAGTCTTTGAATTATGATGAACTCGCACGTTTTGCCGAAGTAAAGAATGTTTATCATATTATTAAGTCTTTAATTCAGAAAAAGGCTGTCATTGTTTTTGAAGAAGTACGTGAAAAATATACGCCAAAGATTCTTAAAAAAATCAGACTAAATCCTTTTTATGAAGATGCACTTTACTTAACGGCTTTGATTGGTGAATTAGAAAAATCGCCCAAACAATTGGATGTAATTTTGAATTATTTAAAATTCGTTCCAGTACTCCGCACGCCCGAATTGAATAAAAAAGGTTTAGAAAAAAGTGCTTTAACCAAAGCCAATGTTTCGGAAAGTTCGATGAGTACTTTATTGAAAAATGGTATTCTTGAACAATTTGAAGTAATCGTTAGTCGCTTTGAAGAAGACCTTGACTTTGTGGAAGCTCCCACGCCTGTACTTTCTGAATCTCAAGAAAAAGCGTTCTCAGAAATCATGCAAAGTTTTCAGACAAAAGACACAACACTTTTACATGGCATTACAGGCAGTGGCAAAACAGAAGTATATATTAAACTAATTGAACAAGTATTAGAAAGTGGCTCGCAAGTATTGTATTTATTGCCAGAAATTGCCTTGACTACCCAAATTGTGGTGCGATTACGCAAAGTTTTTGGCGATAAAATGGGCATTTACCATTCTCGATTTTCTGATAATGAACGGGTAGAAGTATGGAAAGGTGTTGTTTCTGGCAAATTTCAATTTGTGGTGGGCGTGCGTTCTGCGGTGTTTTTGCCTTTTGATAATCTTGGACTCATCATTGTTGATGAAGAACATGAAACTTCTTATAAACAATTCGACCCAGCACCTCGCTATCATGCCAGAGATGTGGCAGTGGTGATTGCTCATCGACAAAAAGCTAAAGTACTCTTGGGTTCTGCTACGCCTTCTATCGAAAGTTTTTACAATGCCAAAACCGAAAGATATGGCTTTGTGGAAATGAAAGAACGTTTTGGCAATACGCAATTGCCCGACATTGAACTTATCGACATCAAAGTAGCTCGAAAACAAAAACTAACCAAAGGTGATTTTTCAAACCTGATGTTGGACACGATGGGCCTGAATCTGGAGAAAAAACAGCAGACAATTTTATTTCAAAATCGTAGAGGTTATTCGCCTTATATTCAGTGCGAAGATTGCGATACCATTGCGGCTTGTCCCAATTGTGATGTGAGCCTTACTTATCATTATAGCAATCAGGAATTGCGTTGCCATTATTGCGGACACCACGAACCGATGTCAAAAACTTGTCAGGCTTGTGGTTCTACCAAGTTGAAAACAAGAGGTTATGGCACAGAAAAATTGGAAGAAGAATTACAAACCTTTTTGCCAAATGCCAAAATTGCTCGAATGGATTTAGATACTACCAGAACCAAAACGGCTTTCCAAACCTTGATTAATGAAGTAGAAAGCGGTGCAGTAGATATTTTGGTGGGAACGCAAATGGTTTCTAAAGGATTGGATTTTGAAAAAGTGAGTCTTGTCTGCATTTTTGATGCGGATAGAATGATTCATTTTCCAGATTTTCGTTCTTCGGAAAGAGCTTTTCAAATGCTGACACAAGTAGCAGGACGAGCAGGACGAAGAGGAACGCAAGGAAAAGTATTGATTCAGACCAATAATCCAAAGCAAAAAATATTACAACAGATTATCGAAAATGATTATGAAGGTTTGTATCAAGACGAAATCAAAGAGCGAGAAGACTTTCAATATCCACCTTTTACCAGAATCATCAAGATTACTTTAAGGCATATCGACCAACCCAATGCCGAAAAAGCAGCCCAAGCATTAGCCCAAAAGCTTATCGAAAAACTGGGAACACCAAGAGTATTAGGCCCAGAAAAACCATTGGTAGAAAGAGTACGCAATCAGTATTTATTTGAAATCATGATAAAACTCGAAAAAACCATCAACCTAAAAGGAGCAAAAGCCTTTATTGCCGAACAAGTACAAAACATAGAACTATCAAAAGACTTTAAAGGCGTTGGAATTGTAGTGGATGTGGATTGTGGGTAGTTTGAGTTTATTCCATTTTCATGGTTTGCTAGCTTATTTAGTCAGAGTAATGCTTTGCTTTACACTTAAACTAGGTAAAAATTATTTATTGGAATGGCAAAAATATATTTGGATTCATCAGGGAGAGTAAAGGTTTTGCTGAGCGATAAAGTGAGATTCGCTTTATCCATTTTTCTCCTCATAAGAAAAAACGTAAATTTGTGCATATTTGAATGTTGGCTGTCAAGCTACAAAACATCACAACAAATACTTTAGAAAAAGAAAATATGTCGATAACAAAAGAGTCAGAATTAGTTGGAATGCAAAAAATTAGTGAAGCGGTTGCTTACACGTTGAAAGAAATGAGAAAATTTGCCCAACCAGGTATCACAACAAAGGAATTGGATAACTATGGTGGACAAATTCTGAACGACTTGGGAGCTAAATCTGCACCATATCTAACTTATGGTTTTCCTGGTTGGACTTGTATCAGTACTAATAATGAATTTTGTCATGGCATTCCTTCAAGTAGAAAAGTGTTAAAAGAAGGAGATTTAATTAATATTGATGTTTCAGCAGAATTAGATGGCTTTTGGTCGGACAATGGTGCTTCGTTTGTGATAGGAACTGATGTAAACCAACACCAAAAATTGGTTGAAGCGTCAAAGCAAATTTTACATAAAGCTATTTATAATATTAAGGGCGGCGTTCGCATTTCTGACATTGGACTTTTGATTGAGACCGAAGCGAAGAAAAGAGGTTATAAGGTCATCAAAAATCTGACTGGTCACGGAGTAGGAAGAAGTCTTCATGAAGAACCAAGTGAAATAGCGAATTTCAGAGATAAATATAATACAACAAGGTTTAAGAAAAATTCTGTGGTAGCTATTGAAACATTTATTTCAACTACTTCTACTTATGCTGAAACATTGCAAGATGGCTGGACAATGGTTGGAAACAGGGGCGGTTTTATGGCTCAACACGAACATACAATTGTAGTTACCGACGGAAAACCAATTGTATTGACAGAAATGAATGAGATTTGGAATTAAGAAAAACCATTATTTCTTGAGAAGTTCGTGGAGACACGAGCTTCTTTTTTTGAATACGAAAGAGTTAATTCTAAATTCCATGAGTTGGAAACTCAAGCTACGGTTTTGGTTTTTGCTGTTTTAACTGAAAGACATTTCCTTCTGGGTCTTCTCCATCACATAAAAAGTAATCGTAGTTATCGAAAGTCTTTACTTCTCCTAATGTTACTTGTTGGGCTATTAGTTGCTCTCTCAGTATATAAAGGTCTTCATCTACTTCAAAAACAATCTTGGTATTGTTATCAAATTTGAAAGCTTCTTGATTTCCCTCTAAATATTGTTCTCCTATTTTATGCAATCCGATTTGAAAATCCCCTGCTTTCAAGAGTAACCAATTATTACCATATTCTTCAATGATTTCCAATGCCAAAATACCTACATAAAAGTCTTTCATTACTTCTATGCTTTGAACAAAAATGATGATGGAAATTAGTTTTAGTTTCATGGAAAATGATTTATACTATTTCTTAATCTTTATAGTTTTTGCTGACTATCTAGTGATTTCACTAACAATGATGACACTTAGAATAGACCATATTACAGCACCAATTGCAATAGATAACACATACTTTTTATACCGTTTATGTTTTTCTTCATCAAATTGATTATCGAAATAGACAAAATATTGTTGCAGTTTTTTCTTCTTTCTTCTATAAATAAAAAAAGATAATATTGACAGGATTATTATTATTACACCTATCGCAAATCTTCTTTCTAAAAAAAATAAATTATTATCCCAATATTTTGACAACCCAAACTCTGATGTGCAATAAATCATAACTGGAGAAAAATATAGAAATCCAACTATTGATAATGCAGAAAATGTATGAATTTTTGCGTCATCCAAATCCTTATTATCTTTTGAATAATACCTGTAGGTGAAATAGATAATGTAAATTAAAAATTCTTTTATTCTTCTCATTTGCTATAAATTCTTTTCTTGAATCAGTTTTTTCATCAATGACTATTGATTAAACCTGTCTCAATATTTCCTAAAACACATTACTCTTAACTTAATGAAACTAATCATTACTTAAAAGATTGATGGCTAATGACTAGGTAGGACAATTATCAAGGTATCTGAAGTAATGTCTTTTTCGGTAAATGACCTTACTTTTTTAACAATTTATTTTTCACGATATTTTTATCTGAAAAACTATTTAAGTCTGTAGCTTTAACAATAAATATATTGACTTTACCATCATATTCAATATTTATTCGTTGCTTCATCGAAATAGCATTCATTACTCCATCAAGACTGCTAGACTTAAATATTTCTTTTATTGATTGTCGTTTAACTCTAAAGGGGAACATTTGATTTTCTCTTGAAATTATAGAGTCCTCTTTATATGCGTAAATTACAGATGGTCTTTTTCCAATCACGACATCAGTAGTATCCGGTCTTATCGATTTGATAAGTGTTGTATCTCTAATAATATCATCTTTAGATAAAAAATAATATATATCCTCATTAGTGTTATTAGTCAGATAAATATATTCATAATCTCCTTCATTCTTAATACAAGAAGAAATCAATATGATTAAAAGCAAAGCTAGTTTTTTATTCATCGCTTTAAACGTTGATTAGTTTATGTAGAAGTCATCTATGGCAAGTATGATGACTGTTCAGTAATAGAAGTACTCTATACAGGGATATGTTATAACAAGCATAGTCATTCCAATTTCACATCCTCATCACGAATATTCTTTTCCCAAAAAGAGACATACTCACTTTTACTCATATAACAGTAAACTTTTTCTTTTCTAACATCAATCACCGTGTACTTTCTCTTATTGATAGGAATGCTATCTTGACTACAGGATATAGAGTCTGTCGATACGACACAAATAAAGTCATCATTAAACTTACAGTCTGTTACTGGTTCTATCCAATTACATGATGAGTTTAAGTTTATAGATAAGCGATTGGTACACGACCCCTCAATTATATAATGATGCCCTCCTGGTAAGTCTATCACATCATCTGACATATTACAACCGAGACAAACAAAAGACCAGACAATGGCTAAAATATTCCTTTTCATTTTATACTCGTTTTAGATTGTAGAAACCTCCATTAGATTTCGAATAAAATCCCTTTTCCTATTTTTATTATTAATGACATTTTCAATAAACATCCCCCAATTAAAATCTTCTTCGTCAATATATTCAAAGGGTGCAATATTCAAAAGCTCAGTAGATGGTGGTGCATAAGAAAATTGAAAGACTAATACTTCATCATTAAAAATTTTAACTAATTTTTCAGTACCATTACTACCATTTACAATCTTCACGTTGAAAGTATCATCTACGGGTTTTATTTCATCACCCAAGATGAAATAAAGTTTATAATCTGATACAAATAATGCAGATAGTTCATTATTGATTAATTTATATAATCCATTACAACTAGATATTGAACTATCTTGTATGTTCCTTTTCAATTCTAAATTGATAAATATATTTGCGTCATCAAAATTTCTTAAGATTGTCATGTCATTCTTTATTTAAAACTTTAAATCAAACTAAGCCATTCACAACATTTCCTAATACCCAAAAAAGAATTCGCCTTTCCTTTTAATTTCACAAACTAAGGGAAAGGGCACTCGAATAATCTTACAGAAACATCTAATGATGACTCTTTTGTGGATTTTCTCCATAGTTTGGTAACTATAAAACTATCACCTATTATTAAATAAAATCATTCTTTATTTCACGAGTTGGAAACTCGTGCTACTGATGTGATGATTTTTTCCTTGTTAAAAATAGCTCCTGCACTCACGGGATAAGTGACTGCACTGATACTATTAGCTCCTGCACTGACGGGATAAGCGACTGCACTGATACTATTTGCTCCTGCACTCACGGGATAAACGACTGCATTTATACTATTTGCTCCTGCACTCACGGGATAAGCAACTGCACTCATACTATTAGCTCCTGCACTCACGGGATAGACGACTGCATTGATAATATTAGCTCCTGCATTCACGGGATAGGCGACTGCATTCATACTATTAGCTCCTGCACTCACTGGAGAAGCAACTGCATTTATAATATTTGCTCCTGCACCGACGGGATAAGCGACTGCATTCATACTATTAGCTCCTGCACTCACGGCATAAGCGACTGCATTTATACTATTAGCTCCTGCACTGACGGGATAGGCGACTGCATTCATACTATTAGCTCCTGCACCGACGGGATAGACGACTGCACTGATACTATTAGCTCCTGCATTGACGGGATAGGCGACTGCACTCATACTATTTGCTCCTGCACAAACGGGATGAGCAATCGCACTCACAAAATTGGCTATCGCAAGTACTCATTAAGTGATTTGTCTTTTAAAATAAGTAGTCTATATAAAATGAATGACGGTATCTTTTTCAATTTAAAACATTGCATATCAATATCTTAAATTCACAACTCATCATTCACAATTCACAACTCTTATTTGCTTCACTCCATGTTACTTAAACAATAGCCAATTGATTCTACGCTCTGTATATTCCCTATTAATCAGGAATGCTTATAAGTTTTTCTCGATAAAGTTGGTCATCATTGTGTAAAGATGGAAACGTGTGTTTCCTCCATAAATACCATGATTCTTGTTTGGATAATAAAACGATTGAAATTGTTTATTTGCCTTAATCAATGCCTCTTCTAAAGCGATTGAATTCTGAAAATGAACGTTGTCATCGCCTGTGCCGTGTACTAATAAGAAATTACCTTTTAAGTTTTTGGCATAAGTAACGGGCGAGTTTTCATCATAGCCTTTTGCATTTTCTTGGGGTGTTCTCAAGAAGCGTTCAGTATAAATACTATCATAAAAACGCCAGTTGGTTACGGGTGCAACGGCAATGGCAGTTTTGAAATAATCGGCTCCTTGAAACAAACAGTTGGATGACATATAACCACCATAACTCCATCCTTGAATACCAATTCTTGTTTTATCGACATACGGTAAATTACCCCAGTATTTGGCGGCTTCTATTTGGTCTTTTACTTCTAATTTCCCTAAATTCAAGTAGGTACATTTCTTAAAGTCTGCTCCTTTTCCGCCTGTACCACGGTTATCTACACATGCCACGATGTATCCTTTTTGAGCCAAATGTTGATACCAAAAAGCATTAAAGCTATCGAATTGATTCAATACTTGCTGACTGCCTGGTCCACCGTATAAGAACATAAAGACTGGATATTTCTTTTTAGGATCAAAATCAGTTGGTTTAATCATCCATGCGTTTAGCTCAATGTTCTCTGAGGTTCTGATAGTCATGAATTCTTTCTTGGCAATATCGAAAGTTTCAAGGGTTTTTCTGAGCGCAGCATTATCTTCCAATATTTTTACTAATTGCCCCGATGGTGCTTTGTGTAAACTTACTTTTAGCGGACTATTGGAAGCAGAATGTTGAAGAATATAATATTTGAAATCATTGCTAAAGCTTGCGGTATTCATGCCATGCTCTTGCGAAAGCTGCTTTTTCAGTTTTCCTTCTAAAGAAATACTAAATAATTGACGTTCAGTATTTGATAATTCGGTAGAAGTAAAATAAAGTGTCTTAGTATTTTCGTCGATACCATAAAAATTATCTACTTCCCACTTACCAGTCGTGATTTGGCGAATTAATTTACCTGCTATATCATAGTGAAAAAGGTGTTTAAACCCATCTTTTTCAGAAGACATGATAAATGATTTTCCATCTGACAAATAAGTCAAATCATCTCCAAAGTTTTCAACATCTACATAAGTATTGCTTGTTTCTGTAAGCACAATATTACCTGTTCCAGTTTGAGCATCCGCATGAATAATGTCCAAACGGTTTTGTAAACGGTTTAATCTTTCTATAGAAAGTAAGTTAGCATCTTGTGTCCAGCGAATTCTTGGAATATACATATCTGTTTCAGAACCAATATCCATTTTAATGGTTTTTGCTTCTGATAAATGATGTACTGAAATGCTTACAGTAGAATTTGCTTCGCCAGCTTTTGGATATTTATAGCGATAATCTGTAGGATAAAGCTTGCCCCACATTTGCATATTGTATTCAGGAACGTTGGTTTCGTCGAAAGTATAGAAAGCAATCTTTTTACTATCTGGTGACCATTGAAAAGCACGAGCAAAAGAGAATTCTTCTTCATAAACCCAGTCGCAAGCACCGTTAATGATATAATTCCACTTACCATCATTGGTAATTTTTTGTTCTGTCATGGTAGCTAAATCAACCACAAATAAATTATTCTGACGAACAAAGGCGACTTTCGCACCATCAGGCGAAAAAGTAGCAAACATTTGTTTTCCACCGCTTGATAATTGTACTAATTTCTTGGTCTTTAAGTCATACACGAAGTTTTCTTCTTTAGAACTACGACGATAAATTGGTTCAGACTCAGTACTTATCAATAATTTTTGTTCATCAGCAGAAAGAGCATAATCATCTACCGTGATTTTCTTTCCTAAGTTTTCAACACTTACGGCTTCGTTGAAAAGAGTAGCCACCGCTGCACCATCTGTTACTTGGTGTTTGATTACTTTGCCATTATCAAGGGCAGTATAGAATGCACCATCTTTCATCCAGTTGATGTTTTGTACTTGTTTCTGTACAAAAGTGTATTTAGACCAGATGTCTTCTAAAGTAATGGCTTTTTTGTTTTGTGCCAATGCGGAATAATTGCTGGCAGAGAAGATTACTAAGGCAAAAAAGAGTAGTTTTTTCACGAATATTATGGGTATTGGTTGTTGATTGATTATTTGATGAATAGCTTTTCGGTTTGGATGAAAAGTAATTGTAAAATATATCATCAAAGTTAAAAGAAATAGCGGAGAAAAGGCTGTTGCAAAGCTGGAATCGCCCAAAACAAAATTGGCATGACCGAAGTCATGCCAATTTTTTAGAAGATATTAAGAATAAAGCTATTTAAAAATCACAAACTCAGGAGTTTCTGTGGTATTACTTACGTTGAGGGCTCTATCCTTGATAGTTATGCCTAATTTAATTGTATCTTGTTTTCCTGTTATCTTAAAACCACTGTATAAATTATAATAAAAGTCTATAGAATAATCTATAACTCCTTCAATGGGACCCGGCTTTGTTCCTTCTTTTAGATGAAATTTAATATTTCCGCCAATAATATCATCTGGAACTATTTTTTCAAACTTACCATTTTTCTTGAAGTAAAAATCAACCATGTAATTTTGAAAACCATCGCCTTGCGTTTTAAAGACATTTTTTAATTCTTCTTCAGTATGACCTATGTCACCGTCACCATCCTGATAATTGATAGAGATAATTACTGAATCTTTTTTGGCAATACCTAACTGACCTGGCACTTGAGTTGTAATTATACGAACATTATTATAAGAAATGCTTGGAGTATTACTAAAATCTGGTAGTCCAGTACAAGAGACAATCAATGTTAAAAATCCAAATATGTATAAAATCTTCTTCATAGTATTAAAAAAAACATTTTGACGATATAACGTTTTATCCTTCTTGCTTGTTGCTTTATTGTTCTGCATTTTAATGAATTGCTTAATTTTGCAAAACGATTTAGAGGAATTTGAAGTATAGACCCCAAAAATGATAACATCAGCACAACTAAAAGCAAGCGTTTTAACAGTAAATTCAGAGAATTTTGATGCTTTGGCTTTGGATATTTTCCGTTTTCAAGCACAAAATAATATTACTTACGCAAAATACTTAAAAAATCTTCAAGTTGATGTATCAACATTGCAGTCAATTCAAGACATTCCCTTTTTACCAATAGAATTTTTCAAGACTCAAAGTATTTTAACTGGCGATATTGAGCCTAAAGTAATCTTTGAAAGTAGCGGAACGACTGGACAAAATACTTCAAGACATTTAGTAGCCGACCCAGCTTTTTACTTACAGATTGCGGAACAAATCTTTGAAAAGTTTTATGGAAAGCTTTCGGATTTCACCATTTTGGCTCTACTTCCCTCCTATCTTGAACGTAACAATTCTTCTTTGGTTTACATGGTTCAGCATTTTATTCAGCAAAGTAAATCAACAAATTCTGGCTTCTACTTGAATAATTATCAGGAATTAGGTGCAACCATGAAGCGCATTTCGACCGAAAATCCTGATAAAAAAATCCTTTTAATCGGTGTTACTTTTGGTTTATTAGATTTTGCCGAAGCAGGTTTGGATTTATCTTTTTTACAAGATTTTAACAACCTAATTGTGATGGAAACGGGCGGCATGAAAGGCAGAAGAAAAGAATTATTGCGAGAAGAAGTACACGAAATCTTGACGAAAGCCTTTGCAGTCGATAAAATTCATTCAGAATATGGTATGACAGAATTACTTTCGCAAGGATATTCTTTTGGTGAAGGCATTTTTGATTTGCCCGCTTCGATGAAGATTTTATTGCGAGACGTAAACGACCCTTTTAATGTTAAAAACCAAAGTAGAGGAGGCATCAACGTAATTGATTTAGCCAATATAGATTCCTGTTCTTTTATAGAAACCAAAGATTTAGGTTCTTTTGTTACAGAAAATCAACAATTTAGAGTATTGGGTAGATTCGACAATTCGGATATTCGTGGCTGTAATTTGATGATTATGTGATTAAGGATGGGCTTCCAACCATTCTTCTCCATTTTCATAAACTTCTCTTTTCCAGATAGGAACAACTTGCTTTAAAGTATCAATCAACCATTGACAAGCCTCAAAAGAAGCCACACGATGAGCAGTAGCAACGGCAATTACTACGGCAACATCCCCGATTTCTAATACTCCTTTTCGGTGAACCATCACGATTTTTTCAATCTCCCATTTTTCACGGGCTTGGTCGGCAAGCTCCTGCATTTTTTTGACAGCCATCGTATCATAAGTTTCAAAAATGAGTCTTACAACTTCTTTTTGTTTATTATGATTTCTGACTGTTCCGATAAATACATCCACAGCTCCCGCACGGTCAGACTGTGCGGCATCAATGCAGGCTTGAATATCAATGGCTTTGTCGGCTATTTGTATCATTTAAAACATTCGTTTAGTTTAAAATCGTTTAAGTAACTCTTTCCGTACACTTCTTACTTTTCTTGCCTTGATGCAAGAAAAGTAACAAAAGAAAATCAAGAAATTCCGAAACTCGCTCCGCTCAAACAGCGGAATTTCAATAAATGCTAACGCACGAAAACTTAAATCTTAATCTTCAAATCTGCACACCTTCAAATTTTCAAATCATTTTTCCAATTCCACAAAAGAGTATTTGTATAAATGTTTTTCGTCTGTGGCGTGGTCAATTCGGTTTACTTCTTCCCAAATGTCTTTATCAATTGCTGGGAAAAAAGTATCGCCTTCAAAGCTATGATGTACTTCTGTCAGATAGATTTTATCCGCAAAAGGTAAAGACAAACGGTAAATTTCTGCTCCGCCAATGATAAAAGCCTCGTTTTCTTCAATTTCATTAGCTGCTTCAATGGCATCTTCCAAAGAATGAACCGTAATACAACCTTCAATTTGAAATTCAGGATTTTTAGTAATAATAATAGAAGTACGATTAGGCAAAGGTTTACCGATAGATTCAAAGGTTTTACGACCCATGATAATCGGATGTCCCGAAGTAAGTCTTTTAAACATTTTTAAATCTTCTGGCAAATGCCAAATCAACTGATTATTATGTCCGATAACGCCATTTTCTGCAACAGCGACGATGATTGATAATTTCAATTAAGTATGAATGCTGAATTGTGAGTTGTGAATTTAAAATTCTGTATATCAATAAATAACCAAGATAGTTTCTTATGAACACTTGGTTTTATTTAATTTTTATTCAAAAATAATTGTCTTATTTCCATGAATAAACACTCTATCTTCAAAGACTAATTTTAGGGCTTTTGCCAACACGATTTTCTCTACGTCACGTCCTGCCTGAGCCATTTCTAAAGCATTTTTGGTATGATTGACACGAGTAATATCTTGGAAAATAATTGGTCCTTCATCCAAATCATCCGTCACAAAATGTGCTGTTGCACCAATGATTTTCACGCCTCTTAAATACGCCTGTTTATAAGGATTTGCTCCAATAAACGCTGGCAAGAACGAATGGTGAATATTGACAACTTTCTTTCTAAATTTCTCGGTAAACTCATGCGTAAGTATTCGCATAAATTTGGCAAGAATCAGATAATCTGGCGAATAACTTCTTACCAATTCTTCAATTTGCTTTTCATGTTCGGCACGAGTAATGCCTTCGGCTGGTATGTAATGAAAAGGAATATTAAACTTTTCAGTAAGCGGACGCAAGACTTCGTGATTTCCGATGACTGCTAAAATATTGAAAGGTAAATCTTTAAATTCATTACGAATCAATAAATCTGAAAGACAGTGATGTTCTTTTGTTACCAACACAACAACGTCTTTTACTTGCTTGGTCGAAAGGTCGATATTGGCAGTATTGGGTAAAATTCCTCTTAAACCATCTTCAATTCTTTCAGGTTCACAATCGCCTGAAAAGGCTACACGCATGAAAAATAGATTGTTATCTACATCTACAAACTCGTCGGTACGTTCAATATTGAGATTGTTGAAAAAAAGTACTCCTGTAATTTTATGAACAAGCCCTTTTTCGTCAGGACAATCAATTCTTAATATATAATCAGTCATTTTTAATGAATATTAAATCTGGGTTTTCAGTGTTTTGCACAAACTATAAACGTTTGATGTGGGTTCGATTCCCACTGGTGTCGTAAAGGTTAAAGTGTTTTACTCATCTTCACAAACTCGATTCCATCTTTTGTCCAAGTTTCTGACACGATTTCAAAACCAAATTTTTGATAAAAAGGATAAGCAGTTGTTCTGGCATTACACCAAAGAGTTTTTATATGTTGTTTTTCACATGCTTGAATCAGGAAGTTAAGTAAAGCCGAACCATGTCCTTTGCCTTGATGAATTACTTGTGTGGCAAATTTTCTGAATTGTGCATTTTCACTTTCTATAAATAAGGATACAACTGAAAGCAATTCGGCGTTTTCGAATACTCCATAATGTAAACCATTTTCATCTTCGGCTAATTGTACATAAGTAAGTGGTTTGTCGGGCCACATTACGCTTTGTCGGATTGACCAAGTATCGCTAGGACTTATTTTTTTGATTTCCACAAATAAAATTGATTAAAATCATTTTTGGGTAAACACTTCATTTTTAGCATTATTCTCCTTCAAACAAAATACAAAGTAAGTAGATTAATTCTTATTATTTTCAAAGCATTTGTTACTATTTTGGTTAAAATGGCATTTTCAGTTAAAAATCAAATATTCGGTTCTTATCAAGCCTGATTTTCAATATTTTTATTTTTAGGTGCTAAAAATTGTATTTTTCTCAAGCACAAGTGAATCAATATAGAATTTAGATAAACAAAACACATTCCGTATTAATTCATTGATTACCTTTGCCCCAAAATAATTCTTTAATAAAAAGAAATTTGAATTAATTCAATCAATTAAAGTTCAAAATTCCCAATTAGCATATTTCACAATGGAAAAAATTAAAGTTGCGAACCCTGTCGTTGAATTAGATGGCGACGAAATGACTCGAATTATCTGGAAATTCATCAAGGATAAATTGATTACTCCTTACTTAGATGTAGATATTAAATACTACGATTTAGGAATGGAATACCGTGACGAAACTAACGACCAAGTAACGATTGATGCTGCAAATGCTATCAAACAATACGGCGTTGGTATCAAATGTGCTACAATCACGCCAGACGAACAACGTGTTGAAGAGTTCGGCTTGAAACAAATGTGGAAATCGCCAAACGGAACAATCCGTAACATCTTGGATGGTACTGTTTTCCGTGAGCCAATCGTTTGTTCTAATGTTCCAAGATTAGTACCAAACTGGACTGCACCAATCATGATTGGTCGTCACGCTTTTGGTGACCAATATAGAGCTACTGACTTCTTAACAAAAGGAAAAGGTAAATTAACAGTTACTTTCACACCTGAAGATGGTTCTGAACCACAAACTTTTGAAGTATTTAACTTCAAAAACGATGGTGTAGCGTTAACAATGTATAACACTGACGAGTCTATCCGTGGATTTGCTCACTCATGTTTCAACATGGCGTTAAGCAAAGGATGGCCTTTATATTTATCTACTAAAAACACCATCTTGAAAAAATACGATGGTCGTTTCAAAGATATTTTCGAAGAAATCTACCAAGCAGATTACAAAGCGAAATTCGTAGAAGCAGGTATTGTTTACGAACACCGTTTGATTGATGACATGGTAGCTTCAGCATTGAAATGGAATGGTAATTTCGTTTGGGCTTGTAAAAACTATGATGGAGACGTTCAGTCTGATACAGTTGCTCAAGGTTTCGGTTCATTAGGTTTGATGACTTCAGTATTGATTACTCCAGACGGACAAACAATGGAAGCTGAAGCAGCACATGGTACTGTTACTCGTCACTACCGTGACCACCAAAAAGGAAAACCAACTTCAACTAACCCAATCGCTTCTATCTTCGCTTGGACTCGTGGTTTGGAATTCCGTGGTAAATTAGATGACAACCAAGAGTTAATCAACTTCTGCCAAACTTTAGAAAAAGTTTGTGTTGAAACAGTTGAATCTGGTAAAATGACTAAAGACTTAGCTGTTTGTATTCATGGAAATAAAGTGAATCATGGCGAGCATTATTTATATACTGAAGAATTCTTAGCTGCATTAGATGAAAATCTTAAAGCTGCTTTGGCGAAATAATTTTCGTTTTCTTCAATATTACAAGAGGTCAAAATCATTATGGTTTTGACCTCTTGTGTTTATATATCTTTATAGAGAATGAGCGAAATTTCTTTTGTTTTTTCCACTCAGCACAAAATATTTCCTTTAGTAAGACCTTACTTTTCTTTCCTTGATGAAAGAAAAGTAACAAAAAAATCAAGAATTCCTAAACTCGCTCCGCTCAAACAGTAGGAATTCGGGAAACATCAATCACAAAAAAGCGGTCTAAACTAGTTTTAGACCGCTTTTTTATGATTTTAAAGTGTTACAAATGATATTCAATTACAAATGCTGTCCAACCGTCGGGTTTTGTTTCTAAAGAAAAATTAAATCCATGATTGTTTAAAATTTCTCTACATAGCATTAATCCTATGCCTTGTCCTTCGGGTTTATCACTAAAAAATGGCGTAAATAATTGTTGTTCAATCGCTTTTGGAATGGGCTTTCCATTATTACTGATAAGTATTTGCGTATTTGTAACACTTACTCCTATTATTTTTTCTGTATTTCCATCACAAGCTTCAATGGCATTTTTCAGGACATTCACCAAAACTTGTTCCATTTGTCCAACATCAACCGCTACTTGTTTAGGGTTTTCTTGATAAGTCTCTTGCAAGGAAATACCTTTTTGTTCCATCTGTAAACGCATCAATGCAACTGCATTGTTGACGATAGCACTCATACTTTTCATTTCTTTATTGGGCAAAGGCAAACGTACAATATCAGCAAAACGTCGCATGAAAAGATTCAATCTATCATTGCGTTCAGTGGCTACGTTCAAGGCATTTTGTAAATCAGGTTCTTCAATATATATTTTTGTAACATCTAAAATAGAATTCACTGCTCCAATCGAATTATTTACTTCATGAGCCATCATTCTAATTACTTTGCCATAGGCTTTCTTTTCTGTCGCCAGAATTTCTGTGGTGAGTTCTTCAATCAGTAAAAAAGGACGAGCGAAACCTCTGTCCATAAAAAAAGAACGCTGAATTTTATAAGTCGCTAAACCATTTAATTGTATAGTCTGGGCTTCTTTGTTTTCTAATAAAAGTAAATGGGGAATAATTGGATGCTGAATTTGGCTCAATGGAAAAATAGTAGTAAAGTGTTCGGGCAAAATAAAAAGCTCTTGTGCTTTAGGATTAGCTTTAGTAATATTTCCATCAAAATCTAAAATCATAATGGCAATCGGTGAAGCCTGAATCAGTTTTTCCAGAAAGAAATGTTGTTCCATTACTTGCAGGCGTTCGTTGCGAAGTTGATCAATCATGGCATTATATACCGCAATCAATTCATCCATTTCGTACTTGCCAACAGGTTTGAATTTCACCGCAAAATCTTGGTCTTTTATCGCCTCCGCTCCCATTAATAAGAATTTTAAAGGCTGAATAAAATCTTGATACAATTGTATAGCAATCACAATCGAAGCCAAAACCAAGATTTCGGAAAGGATAAAATAGAGTTTGTTCTCATTCAAAAGCCGAAAAGTCAAAAAGATAATCACGGCATGAATGAGCGTAACAAAAAGGATATATTTAGCTTTTAGAGACAAGTGAGTAATTGTGATTGAGTGAGTTGTGAATTGTGAGTTAGGTAGTTGTGAATTAGTGAATTTTGAGTTGGTAGTTTCAGTTAATTACTAATTTAATAAAATCATTAACTCACTAATTCACAATTCACTAACTCACTCATTCACAATTACTCCACAAAAGGTATATTAAACTTCTCCAACCGTCGATACAAAGCAAAGCGAGTGATGCCGAGTGAACGGGAGACTTTTGAAATTTTGTTTTGATGAAAAGCCATCGCTCGTTGAATCATCAATAATTCCATTTCATCCAAAGTCATCGCTCCAACTTCTGGCAAAGTATTTTTGTTGCTGGGCGAAGCATTGATGGAGATATTTTTCTGAAAATCTTCAATCGTCAATTCATCTTTGGGTGTTAGCAAAATAGTTTTTTCTACTAAATTTTTCAGTTGTCTGATATTTCCCGGCAATGGCAATGTTTTTAACCAATTGATTGCTTTCGGACTAATGCTTAAATTCGGACGCTCGTAAATAGTTTTCAAATTGTTGGCAAAGTAAATTGCCAAGGCTGCAATATCTTCAGGTCTTTCACGCAAAGCGGGCAATTTTACTGAGATAAGATTGATTCTGTAAAACAAATCTTCCCTGAAAGTATTGTTCGCTACCATTTCTTCTAAATTACGATTGGTTGCACAAATTACTCTTACGTCCACAGTTTTACTTTTGCTACTTCCCAAAGGTTCAAAAGTTCTGTCTTGCAAAACTCTGAGTAATTTCACTTGACTCGACAAATCTAAATCTCCGATTTCATCCAAAAAGATAGTGCCTTTATTTGCCAATTCAAAACGCCCAATTCTATCCGATTTAGCATCTGTAAAAGCTCCACGAGTATGCCCAAACAATTCGCTTTCAAACAAAGTAGCCGAAACACCTCCTAAATTTACTTTGACAAAAGGCTTATGTCGTCGTTTGCTATTTTGATGAATAGCTTCGGCAATGAGTTCTTTTCCTGTGCCACTTTCGCCTGTAATTAAAACAGGTGCATCGGTAATCGCTACTCTGCCAATTGTTTCAAGAATTTCCAAAAGCTTTGGGTCGTTACCAACGATGTGTTCAAATTGGTATTGTTGATCTAATTTTTTTCGATTGGGAGATTGTATTTTTTGTTGAGAAAGATTCAGAATTGTGTTAATAGATTGAATAATATATCCGTTCTGCCACGGTTTTGTCACAAAATCTTTTGCTCCTAATTTCATCCCTTCTACTGCCAAATTAATTGTTCCCCAACCCGTTAGCAAAATCAAAGCAATATTTGGGAAAGTATGACGAATGATTTTCAAGGCTTTCATTCCTTCATCTCCAGAAGTTTCGATAGAAAAATTGAGGTCAAGTATGATTAACTGTGGCTGAAATTCTTCGATAACATCCATCGCCAAAACAGGTGAAGAGCAAGTCTTCACCTGAAAGCCTTCTTGTCGAAGCATCAATGAAAGTGATGTCTGCACAGCAAAATCATCGTCTATGATTAATATTTTGTTCATGTTTTTTAGCTGTGAGCTGTGAGCCTTGAGCTATGAGCCTTGAGCTTTTTTGATTTTAGCTTTCTTTGAGCAATAAGCTGTGAGAAATACTATGAGCCATGAGCGTTAAACCATTGAATTCTCATGGCTCAAAGCTCATGGCTCACTGCTCACAGCTAAAAGCTACCTCACTGCTCATGCAAAGCCATTGCTGGTTGAATTTTGGCGGCTTGTCTGCTTGGATGATAAGCACAAAGCGTAACGATGCCGTATAAAATTACGATAGAAAGCCCAATTGCCATCCAATAAATACTGGCTTCTAAATTAAATACATTCATCAATGGAAATTGTACGGCAAAGAGCACCCCAATAAGTATTCCAAAAGTAGCAATTACCCACATTTCTCCCACAAATTGAATTTTGATATTTCCTGCGGTTGCTCCCATCGCTCTACGAACACCAATTTCTTCACGACGCTTAGCAATGTTTAAATTCAAAATGCCAAATAAACCCATTGCTACATTGACCAATAAAAATACTGTAATAATCATAAAAATAATGACAGGCACTAAAGCTAAATTATGCTGATTTTGTCGTTGGTCAGTTAAATAACTTACTTCAGTTGTCCACTCTTTGGCAATAGCGGCAATATCTTTGGTTAGTTTTGCTTCAAAATTAGCATCAGTAACTTTTTTAACTTTAACCAGAACTTTATTATAATCATATTTATCGTCCGCAAGGTTAAAAATACAAGGATTGTTATTGCTAAATTCTCCTTTTGCTTTGAAGTTTTCTATTACTCCTACTATTTTTTGATTATCTCCAATAATTTTTCCAATAGGATTCACTTCTCCAAACAAAGCTTCTTGAGCTTTTTTATTTATCACCACAGGTTTGAATTTCGCCACGACATCAGCCTTTTTAAACCAATTTCCAAGCATTGACTTCATGCCTAAAGTGTGTATAAAATCTTCATCTGCGGTATAATAATCCCCAAGAATAGATGTCTTTTTATAACTAATATTTCCATTACTGTGAGTAAATGAAAAAGGCGAATTACTGGACATCCTCGTAGCTACTTCTACTTCAGGATATGTTCTGATTTTCTGATAAATTGTATTTAGTTTTTCTATGATGGCTGTGGTATCTTGATTTTTATTCAAGTCTAAAGCCCAAACGTTTTCATATTCAAAACCGATGGGCTCTAAATAGTTTTTGAAGTTGTAACTAATCAGCGACATTACGCCAAAAAGTACTAAAAAGGAAATCCAAATCTCTACCATCAATAAAGTATGATGGCGTTTTTTGTTCCAGATGAGTTTAAATAAATGCGTTAACATGGGCAGTTGTGATTTAGTGAATGAGTGATTGCTTCAATTGTGAATTAGTGAGTGAGTGATTTAGTGATTATTTTTATTTGTACTAATCAAAAAAATCTCAAAGCTCATGGCTCATAGCTCATAGCTCAAAGCTCACGGCTCATAGCTCACAGCTAAAAAACCTACGAACTTTTCAGTGCATCAATTACTTTCATTTTTGACATCCTGATGGCGGGGACTACACCTGAAAGCAAACCAAAAATCAAACAAACCAATAAACTCACGCCAAATACACTAAAATTGATACTCAAATCAGCATGAAGAATTAAACCACTGTCATTGAAAATACTGATGATGATGAATGTAAGAATTAAAGCAAACGAACCGCCAATCATCGTAATAAAAATATTTTCAATAATAAATTGCCAAGCTAAAGAACTGGAAGGTGCGCCAAAAGCTTTGCGAATCCCAATTTCTGAAGCCCTTTCCATGATTCTACTCACATTCAAATTCACTAAATTGATAGCAGGCAAACCCATCAACATCAATACAATAAAGAAGATAGCGATGTATAGAAAAATCTCCTGTCCATCTCTGGTAAAACTATACAAAAAAGTATCCAAATAAGGTTGAGCTTTAACATCTATAATATCATATCTATTTCCCCAATTCATAATAGGCAAAGGTATTCTTCCGACAGATGCATCAAATTCATCTTGAATTGCTTTGAAATCACTTTTGTTTTTTGCCAAAATAATTGCGGTAAAACTGCCCTGCAAACCTTTGGATTGGTAATTACTTTTGGGCAAATTATAAGGAAAAAACACATCCGAAAAAGTCATAATACGAGTGACAGGTGCAGACTTTACTACGCCAATTACTTTAAATTTCTCGTTATCTACTTCTATACTTTTGCCAATGGCTGAAGCTGTTGCATCTTCAAAATACTGTTTTTTCATGGCATCCGTAATCACCACTACGTGTTCGCCATTGGCAATATTTTGTTCATTAAAAGGCTTTCCTTCTAAAAATTCATAGTCGGTTACTTCCCAAAAAGTAGCATCACAAAACTTCGTACTTACTTTGATTCTTTTACCATTCAAATACGAATTAGCCGAGTTAATCATCGTTGAGAAACCTACTTTTTCAGGTGTCTTCAAGGTTTTTAAATGTTCTTTAATAAAATTATAAGAAACGGGGCCGCCATTCATAGAAGTTCTGGCTGAATCTCGCAAGGCAATATTCATGATATATAACGACCTATCTCTTTTGTATTCTGGATAGTGACTTCCCACTAAATGGTCGAGGAAAGAAGTAATCACCATCAGCACCGTGAGCGTCAACGTAATACCGAAGAGTGTAATAAAAGTATAGAATGGATGCCGTAGTAGGACTTTCCACGCTATTTTGATGTAATTGAATAACATGATTTATTTTGTTTAGAGCTTAAATTAAGATACTTGTGTGCCATCAAAAAGGCGAATCAAACGATGTGTTTTCTTTGCCATGTTTTCATCGTGTGTTACCATCACAATGGTACTTCCTGCTGCATTGAGTTGTAAAAGAATGTTCAAAATTTCATTGCCCATTGCACTATCTAAATTCCCTGTTGGTTCATCGGCTAAAATGATTTCAGGATTTCCAACAATGGCTCTGGCAATGGCAACACGCTGTTTTTGTCCGCCCGAAAGTTGATTTGGAAAATGTTTCATTCTATTACTTAATCCAACTTTCTCTAAAGCTTCTTTGGCGGCTTCTCTTCTACTTTTGTTCGTTGAAGCACGATAAAGCAAGGGGATTTCAACATTATCTAAAATTGATAAATCATTAATCAAGTGAAAGCTTTGGAAAATAAAACCGATTTTCTGGTTTCTTAAATACGCCAAATCTTTATCGGTAAACTTTTCAACGGGCTTATTATCAATGGCAATTGTTCCCGTTGATGGTTCATCCAACAGTCCCATAATGTTTAAAAGCGTACTTTTACCACAGCCCGAAGGTCCCATGATGGATACAAATTCTCCTTTTTTGATGTCGATATTGATATTGTTCAATGCCAATGTTTCAATATTGCTGGTCTGATAGACCTTTTCGATGTTGCTTAATTTAATCATGATTATTTTCTAAGATTTAAAGATTCATTTTGTTCAAAATCGTATAAAGTATAATATCGTAAAGTATAATAAGCTCGCCAGTAATCTCTGAGGGCAACGATATAATCTCGTTTAGCTCGGTCTTTTTCTTGCAAAGCAATGCCCAAATCTGTAATACTCAAATCAGCTAAAATGTACCTGTCTTGTGCTATTTGGTAACGTTTGGTAGCAATTTCATCAGTTTCTGCGGTGAGTTTTACTTGCTTTTGTAGCATTTCAAAAAGTGTTACTTGTGTATAAATCTGTTGTTCGAATGTCAGCTTGTCTTGTTCTACACTTTGCTGTGTAAGTTGTAGATTCGCTTTTGCTGTTTCTGTTCGAGCTTTCGACCTTCCCCAATCCATAATGGGCAAAGTAAATTGAATCTCTACAAATTCACGGTCTTGGGCATTTTTGTAAATATCCAAAGGTTTTGCTCCTCGATTCGACAAACCAAAAGCTACATTCAAATTGGCATTTAAACCATTTTCTGCTTTAGCTTTATTCAAATCTCTTTCTGCTTCAAGGATTCTTCTTCTAAAAGCAATCGCATCTGAACGACTGTTCAGCGCTGCTTGAATGGCTTTTTGTGCATCAATTTCAAAGTTTTTAATCTGAAAAGGAATCGCCAAATCAAACTTATTTTCTTCTCTATAACCAATATAGGCTTTCAATTGCAAAGTCGCTACTTCGGCTTGTTGTTTGGCAGAAGCTAAATCTTTTTGGGCATTTAGCACCGACAAACGCAATTGTAAAATATCATTTTCTGAAATCTTACCCAATTCCAACCTTTTTGAAGCAATTTTATACAGCGTGTCGTTATTACTTCGGTTCTTTTCGGCAATCTGTAAATTCACCTGAGCAATCAATAAATCAAAATAATAATCACTCACATTCAAAGACACTTTTTCCAAAGATTCCAGAAAGACTTGCTGACTTTCTGAATACTTCAAAGGCTCTATTTGCTTATCCCACTTCATTTGATTGTATCGAAAAAGTGGTTGACTCAATCCAAAAGCCACAGGCACGCCATTGTACAAAGTAGAGTTTCGTTCAAAATCATCAAAGCGTTGCAATTGCTTTTGTATGAAAATCGTTCCGCCTGTTTTGGCTATACTTTGGCTTAAAGCAAGCGTTAAAGTAGAGTTATTGTTGGAAACCGACTGAAAAGCCACCGTTCCATCAGGTTGCAGTACTTGAATAAAGGAACGAGTAAAACTTGGCAAAGCACCGCTCAAACTTAATTGCGGTTTGAAATCCGCTTGAAAAGATTTGAACCGCCAAAAATCCGTTTCCTTTTGGGTAGAAGCCTGTTTGGCGGCGATAGATTTATCTTTTGCCATTTGTACGGCTTCATCTAAACTTAATTGTGTTTGTTGTGCGAAGGATATATTGCCCATGAACAACAAGCCGAGTAAAATCTTTTTCATCGTTGTTCAATTTTAATTTCCTTCAAATGTTCGTATTGGCTCAAATCAGTAATAATTACTTTTTCGCCTGCTTGAATGCCACTTTTGATTTCTACAAAATCAAAATTCGATAAACCAATTTCTACTTCTCTTCTTTTGGCAATGCCATTTTCTAAGACAAACACTGATGTTTTTCTTTTACCATTAAAAGCAGGACCATTGGCTACACGCACGGCATTGGCGATGCGATTGGTGACGATAAAAACTTCTACTTTCATATTGGGGCGAAGTGAAGCATGTTTATTGTCATCTAATGCAATCGAAAATTGTACAATGCCATTGGCTACCGAAGGTTTTATTTGTACTACTATGCCACGCAAACTGATTTCATTGACTTTTACAATAACAGGAATGCCCACTTTCAATTGGTCGGAATAGGTATCTGAGCAAGAGCCTTCTACCCGAAAACTACCCAAATCAGCCAATTTAGCCAACATTTCACCTTCGTTGACGGCAGAACCAATTTTATCATTCACCCAAGTAAGCACGCCAGCACGGTCGGCAACAATATCCGCCATCGTGATTTTATGCTGTAATTCTTTTAAATTCTTACTTTCAATTTGGGCATTCAATTCCGACTCACGCACATTTGCCCCCACTGATTTGCGATGATAATTCAATTCATTTTCTAATTGAGCCTTTTCCAGTTCGGCAATTTTCAAGATGTTTTCGGCTTTGGTGACATCTTCTTGTGTACGTCCGCCTACTTTTTGAAGGCGTTTGGTATCTTCCAAATCAGCTCTGAGACGATTGATAGTGAGCGATTTTATTTTGTCACTGATGTCGGAATCGTAGATTTTTTTATCCAAATCCATCTTGAGTTTTCCGATGCTATTTTGTTTCAAAGCCAATTGGTCTTTGAGCTTTTCCAGTTCGATAAGCGTCAGCGATTTATCCAAATCCATAATCGGCTGACCAGCCTTTACAGCAGCACCCGTGCTAAAAAACACCTTTTTGATACTGGCTTTTATCGGACTGGTTATGCTTTGTTCAAAAGCAGGAATTACTTCGCCCGAAGCCGTGAGCGTATTTTCGATACTGCCCATTTCAGCCACCGCCGTTCTGATTTTAGAAGCTTCCAAAGAAGATTGAAGTGAATTTCTAAAAAAGTACAACAACACAAGCAAGGCAAACACAAGCGACAAACCGATAAACCATTTTTTTGATTTCCGTTGATTAATAAGGTTTTGAGAGATTTCTTTGTCCATAATATGATTAGATTTGCTATTAGTATTCCAAAGACAATGCCAAACAATAACACATTGAATATCAACAAATTAAACAAAATAAGAAATACAATAAATGTGCGATTTAGCACAGTTTGTGCGAGAAAGAACAGAGCAGATTTAAGAAGAAAATTTGATGATAAATAGAGGAATATTAGAGCTTACAAACACTTCTCTGCAAGTCAACAAAGGAGTTTTGCAATGATACTTTAAGATTTTGTTTGTTTACAATGAAATTTTGCAACCATACAAAAAAGTTTTGTTGACTTACAATGAAATTTTGTAACCATGCAAAAAAGTTTTGTTGACTTACAATGAAA
>NZ_JBEUMS010000022.1:0-77136 GCF_040543805.1 Arcicella rosea | reverse complement strand
CGAAGAAACTAAAGTTGTATTAAAAGAAGATTCGCTCGATAAAGACATTGTGCTAAAGGTTAGCTAATACTGTCAAGCTTTTTTAGGATGAGACACAGTATTAATGTGAATCTCTTGTAACGACACTTCCAGATTTTCCTTTCAAGAAGTCCATGTCAGCCCCTAAGTGAGCTTGTTCAACGTGATTGATGTAAAGATTTACATAACCACGAGTAATATTCATATCAATAGCTTCCCAATTTTTACGTCTTTCAGCTAATTCTTCGTCGGATACTTCTAAGTTTAGCGTTCTGTTTGGCACATCTAAACTGATATAATCACCATTTTGTACTAAAGCTAAATTCCCACCAGCAGCAGCTTCAGGTGAAACGTGCAATACAACCGTTCCAAAACCAGTTCCTGACATTCTACCATCAGAAATTCTTACTAAATCGTGAACGCCTTTTTCAAGAAGCTTTTTCGGAATACCCATATTGCCAACTTCTGCCATGCCGGGATAACCTTTTGGACCAACATTTTTCAAAACCATCACAGAATTTTCGTCGATATCTAAATTCGGGTCTTCAATTCTGGCATGATAATCTTCAATGGTTTCAAAAACCACCGCTTTGCCACGATGAACCATCAGAGCAGGAGTAGCCGCCGAAGGTTTTAATACTGCTCCATTCGGTGAAAGATTTCCTTTTACCACCGCAATTCCTGAGTTGGGTTTGAAAGGATTTTCCATCGTCGCCACAATATTTCTATTATAAACTTCTGCATCTTCACAGTTTTCCCCAATAGTTTTTCCGTTTACTGTCAAAGCATCGTTGTGAAGTACTTCACGCATTTCTTTAATTACCGCAGGCAAGCCACCAGAGTAATACAAATCTTCCATAAAGTGTTCGCCAGACGGTTGAAGATTGGCTAACAAAGGAATATGTTGAGAAAATTTATCGAAATCTTCAATGTTTAAATCAACCCCAATTCTACCCGCAATTGCCAACAAGTGAATCACAAAATTGGTTGAACCACCGATGGCAGCGTTTACCATAATGGCATTTTCAAAAGCTTCACGAGTAAGGATTTTTGAAAGGGTTAAATTTTCTTTTACCATTTCAACGATACGTCTGCCCGAAAACTGAGAAATTACTTTTCTACGAGCATCCGCCGCAGGAATCGAAGCATTATTGGGAAGTGATAAACCCAGTGCCTCAACCATCGTTGCCATTGTCGAAGCTGTTCCCATTACAGCACAGTGTCCTTGTGTACGAGCCATACAAGCCTCCGCTTCCACAAATTCTGACTGTGAGATTTGTCCTAATTTATAGGCTTCTGCAAAACGCCAAACGTCGGAAGTACCAATATCTTTTCCTTTGAAATGTCCTTTCAACATCGGTCCGCCCGAAATTACAAGTGTTGGAATATCCACACTACAAGCACCCATTACCAAAGAAGGAGTCGTTTTATCGCAACCACAAAGTAACACTACACCATCAATCGGATTAGCACGAATTGATTCTTCCACATCCATACTTGCCAAATTTCGGTATAACATGGCAGTAGGTTTAATCAAAGTTTCGCCCAAAGACATCACTGGAAATTCAACAGGAAAACCACCCGCTTCATAGACGCCAATCTTTACGGCTTCTGCCAAATCACGGAAGTGAGCATTACAAGGAGTAAGTTCCGACCAAGTATTACAAATTCCGATTACTGGGCGACCGTCAAATTGGTCGTGAGGAATACCTTGGTTTTTCATCCAAGCACGATAAATGAATCCATCTTTTCCTGTTTTCCCAAACCAATTTTGCGAGCGTAAAGCTTTATTTTCTTCCATGATATTTTCAATGTAAATAGTTTATTTTCCAAAGCGGAAATTATTAAAATTATACCGAATTTTTATCCTGATATTTTTAAATGAGCTTGAAAGACAAAAAAAATCCCTCCAGGCTATTAAAACATGGAGGGATTTTTGATTTATTCAGTCAAGGATTTTTTAATTCTTTCAACAGCTTCAACGAGTGTGGCTTTCGGACAAGCAAAGTTTAATCTGAAAAAACCTTCACCTTTGAAAATCTTTCCGTCCATTATTCTTACGCCCGCTTCAAGGAATTTCTCTTGAATATTTTCGATTCCTGTTGCTCTGGCATCAATCCAAGCCAAATATGTAGCTTCTAAAGGAAGGAGTTTTAATCCTTTATAGCCATTCAAAGCTTCGTATAAGTAATCGTGATTTTCTTTGAGGTAATCAACCAAAGCCAAACGCCAATCTTCACAATCACTGTAAGCGACAAATGCGGCTTCTTGCGAGTAACGAGTAAGCGGAGGAAAAAATCCATGTTTGGCACGCTCAAATTTTTGACGAAGTTCAGGATTAGGAATAATCGCAACCGAACATCCCAAGCCTGCAATGTTAAAAGTTTTGGAAGGTGCCATCAAAGTAATGGTTCTTTCGGCTGCTTTTTTACTTAAACTTGCAATAGGAATATGTTTTTTTGAAGGATCTAAAATCAAATCAGCATGGATTTCATCTGCACAAATCACAATATCATGTTTTTCACAGATGTCAACCAATTTTTCTAATTCTTCTTTGGTAAAAACTGTTCCGCCCGGATTATGTGGATTACACAACATAAACAATTTTGTTGCTGGCGTAATGGTCGCTTCCAAGGCTTCGAAATCGAAAGTCCAACGTCCATCAACTTCTTTCATCGGAAATGTTTGCAACTTTTTATCGACATAAGCAGGTGCTAAATGAAATGGATGATAAACAGGAATTGCTGTAATTACTGCATCTCCAGCTTCGCCAATTGCTTTACAAGTAGCATAAATAGCAGGCACTAAACCGGGAATCCATACTTGCCATTCTTTTTCAGTTTCCCAGTTATAAAGATTTTTTAAGCGCTCTTGAAAAATCTCTTTTAGTCTTTCAGGAACAATTGCATAACCAAATACTCCGTGCTCAGTAATATTATTAAGTGCTTCTAAAATTGGCGTTGGACATCTAAAATCCATATCTGCCACAGGCATAGGAATTACGTCTTCTGGGTCATTAAACATATCCCATTTCTGAGAATCGGTGTTTTTCCTGTTGATGATTTCGTCAAAATTATATTTCATGAAATTATTGAGGGGAGATTGGTTTGTGGAGTTTTAGCATAAATGCCTTGAATCTCAAAGAAAGAATTAATACGATAAACATTAATCCTGCATTGATGGTAAATGCCAATTGATATGAATGATTGATACTAAAAACGAGTCCCGTCATGACTGGACCCAATAATGAACCGCCGCCTTCAAACATATTTATTGTTCCGTTGATTTTTCCAGCGGCTGCTAATCCAAATGTTTTGATGGCTATCAGGTTGTACAAAGAGTAAATTCCACCCCAACTAATTGCCATGAGGGCAATTGAAGGGAATATTAATTGTGTATTCATCATTGAAAGACCGAAACAGCCCATCATCATCATGATACAGCAAATCGAAAATACTAAATATGGATTGATATAATCTGAAAAAATAGAAACAAATAATTTGGCTAAACCAGCCATGATAAAGTACAAACTGAGGTAGAAACTTGCACGTGTTTCAGTAAATCCTAGTCCGACTAAATGTAAGAATACATTGGCAATAGTACCAACCAAACAGTAAAATGTAATGAAGCCACAGAGACAAATTAACCAGAAAAGATGTGTTCGGGTAGCTTCCTGATACGTCATTCCTTCGATGAGTAAATTACTACTTGCACTTTCCTTGCCAAGTGGTTTGATGGAAATGTCATTCGGAGAGTTTTCAACCACGAAGTAAATATAGACTAAAATTAAAGCTGGAAAAGCTGCTAAAATCATGAACGATTGTCGCCAGCCAAATTCACACAATAAGTAATGGTTGAAAGGAGAGAAGATGGCACTTCCTAAACTTGTGCCAATCAAAACGATGCCTAATGCTAAACCTTTTTTTTCTTGAAACCATGAAGAAACCAAAATGATACAAGAAACTGAACCAGCCGTTATCATGGATAAACCCAACAAAAAATGGATAAAATATGCTTGGTATTTGTTCGTAACAAAACTATATGAAAACAAAGCGACGGCTAAAACAAAACTACCGAAGAGCATCATTTTTTTTACTCTAATTTTGTCGATAATAATGCCAGAAACTAAAATAAAAAAAAGCGTAACGCTGTTGGTGATAGATTCTCTAAGTTTCAATTCATCTCGTTTCCAATGAAATTCATTAATAAAAACTTTATCGAAAACAGAAAGCGAAGTAGTAGTAAGTCCGTTGATGACAACTAGAATCAGTAATCCAGAAAAACAAATAAGCCAAGGGTAAAAATTATTCTTTTTGTAAAGGATTTTGTTCATAATTTCTGAATTTATGGAGATACCCAAATTTAATGTATATACATCATATCTGTAAACTATTCCATTGTATCACAGGTTCATTTTTGATGATGAAATACTGTAAATAAAAGAAATGCTTAAAATGTAAAAAAATATTCTTGGAATATACATAAACAGATTTGAGTACTTATTGTATTTTTACACGTTGCTTTATATTTGAAAATACTAACCACAACCGATTATATTGTAAATCAGTTGATTAATTGATTCGTCAGTCAAATAGTCAACGCTTGTTGAAGAATTTTTGATTTTAAATCACATGAAGAGGTGACTAAGTAAAAGAAATTATGTCTAAAATGTTAAATTGTACAAGTGTTTTTGATGAAAAAACAAAAATCAATTTAGGTTTTAGCTTTTTCTTTCGAAATAGCCATTTTTATCTGAATTTGCTTTTTCTTAGATTTACAGTTAATTCATTCAACAACAGCATATAATCCTTAATTTTTTATAACCGCCATGAATATTTTACCAAAACTCAGTTTGATTTGGCTTCTTTTCCTTTTCAATACCTCCAATGCACAATATCTTGAACCCTCACTTGAACACGCTCCTTCCAATTGGTTTAATTTAGATTTTTCAGATGATAAAGTAAGAGGAATTAGTACAGAAAAAGCTTATCGTAATATTTTAAAAAATAAAAAATCGAAGCCAGTTATCGTCGCAATTATTGACTCAGGTGTAGATATTCTTCATGAAGATTTAACCAATAAAATTTGGGTAAATGCCAAGGAAATTCCTAATAATGGCATTGATGATGATAAAAATGGCTACATTGATGACATTCATGGATGGGATTTTTTAGGGGGAAAAAATGGAGAAGATATTGCTAAAGAAAGCTTAGAAATTACCAGAGAATTTGCTCGTCTTCAAAAGAAATATCAGCATTTTAGTGAAACAACTTCACTTTCTGCGGAGGAAAAAAAGGAGTATGATTTGTACAAAAAATACAAACAAGAATACGATAGCAAGTTAAAAGATGTAAAAGAACAAGGTGTATTCGTGATTAACTTGTATCATAAATTTATCGATGCAAAGCTTCAATTAACACAACATTTGGGGCTAAAAGAAATTACGAAAGCTGATTTGGCTAAAATTACGAATAAGGATAGCGAAGAACTAAAGAAAGCCAAAAGAGTATTTGAATTGATTTTAGATTTAGGACAAGATGAAACCAAGCTTCAAGAGGCATTTGAATATTATGATACTCAATTGAATTATGGCGTAAATCTTACTTATAATCCAAGAGGAATCGTAGGGGATGATGTAAATAATATCCAAGACAGAAATTATGGGAATAATGAAGTAAAAGGTCCAGATGCTCGTCATGGTACTCATGTCGCTGGAATCGTTGCGGCGAATCGTAACAATGATTTTGGAATTGCTGGCGTGGCTGACAATGTTCAGATTATGGTGATTAGAGCTTTGCCTGATGGAGACGAACGTGATAAAGATGTAGTAAACGCCATTTTGTATGCTGTTGAAAATGGAGCGAAAGTAATTAATATGAGTTTTGGAAAAACTGTTTCTCCTCAAAAATCTGCTGTTGATGAAGCCGTTAAATTTGCACAATCGAAAGGTGTTTTATTGATTCATGCGGCAGGAAACGAAAATCAGGATATTGATACCAAAGAAAATTATCCAACAAAACATTTATTAGATGGTACCGAGGCTGACAATTGGATTGAAGTAGGAGCAACCTCATGGATGCAATCCACCAATACAGTGGCTGAATTTTCTAATTACGGACAAAAAACGGTGGATGTTTTTGCACCCGGAGTAGATATTCAATCGACAGTTGTGGGTTCAAAATATGAAGATTTGAGTGGCACAAGTATGGCTGCTCCAGTTGTTTCGGGTTTGGCGGCTTTATTGATTTCATATTATCCAACCTTTACTTATAAGCAAATCAAGCAAATTATTTTAGAATCTTCCATCAAATTAGCGCAATTGAAAGTTGCTCGTCCGGGTTCTTCAGAATTAGTTGAGTTTGGAAAACTTTCTTCAAGTGGAGGAATTGTGAATGCTTATGAAGCCGTTAAATTGGCTGAAAAGCTACAGAAAGATGCATCGAAAAATTAGAGCTTAATAACTATTGATACAAAAGCTATTTATCTTGACAGAGAGTAATTTTATATTCTCTGTCCATAATTGGCATTTCACCTAAATTATCGTTATTTTACGAAATCTTTTGTTCGAAATTTTAAATGGATTTCTTTAAAAATTTGCTTGATTATTTTTAATCACAGAAAAAATATTTCTAAAACTGTTATTGCCTTGCAGAATGTTAATTAAGACAAGCGCTACAGATTTAACCGTCAAACCATGTCTATCGTTAGCAATAATATAAAGTATCTTCGTCGATTAAATGGACTTACTCAAGAACAATTCTCTCGAAGAATTGGTATAAAGCGCTCGTTGTTAGGAGCTTATGAAGAAGCAAGAGCCAATCCGAATTTAGAAAACCTCAAAACCATTGCACAAGTATTTGGTACTTCTGTAGATTCATTGATTAAAACTGATATTCGAAAAATTCGTGAAACACCCGGTATTAGTTTGGGACAAAGCACTACGGGTATTATGGAGCAAGTAAAAATGCCTGTGAATGATGCTGTAAGTACTTTTCAAAAGAAAGAAGTAGAACCGTTGCCAATTGCTAAAATTATTGATGAGTATTTTCAAAAAGAGGAAGAAGAACTGCCGATTAGAAACGAAAATCAATTTGTTCATAATCGAGTAAATTATACTATTCCAGAGCAAAACTTTTCGTCATTTTCTGAAAATCAACATAATAGCAATAATAAATCGTTGAATGAAATTCCACAGAAAAATTTTGAAATTAGAATTCCTTATGTAAAAAGAACACAGATTAAAGACTATCTGGCGAATTATACTAAAACAGAATATATCAAAACCTTGGCTACTTTTTCCATGCCTTTTGTGAGTTCTGAAAAGAGTAGAGCGTTTGAAATGGGAAGTGATTTCCCTTTACAAAATTCAATTGTAATTGGTAATGCTATCGACCATTGGACAAATATTCTGGATGGAAAATTTTACATTTTAATCACTCCTCAACAAGGTGTTATTTACAGAAGAGTTTACAATCAGATTAAAGTAAAAGGTACTTTATTACTCAGTTCGGATGATTCTTCAATTCCAAGTTTTGAAATTTCATTGAAATCAATTGCTGAAATTTGGGAAGTATCCGCTTTTATGAGTAAAGAATTACCAGAACCAAGAATATCGTTAGAAAGAGCTAAATCGCTCATTGAAGAATTGAGTTTAGAACTTAATCAATTGAAATAAATAGAAAATCCACAAATTTAATTTGTGGATTTTCTATTTATTGTTTAGGTCTAAATTCTTTCATAATCTCTTGATTACAAATAAGATATGGTCCTTCAAGTAAATCAATACAATATGGAACTGCTGGAAATACAGCATCCAAGCATTGACGAATAGCCTTTGGTTTTCCGGGTAAATTGATAATCAGAGACTTTCCTCTGAGACCAGCAGTTTGTCTTGATAAAATAGCAGTCGGGACATATTTTAAGCTTTCTGCTCTCATTAATTCGCCGAAACCAGGCATCATTTTGTCACAAATGGCTTCTGTAGCTTCTGGTGTTACGTCTCTTTTGCTAGGGCCAGTTCCTCCAGTTGTCACAATTAAACAACAATTTTCAACATCAGCCATTTCAATTAAGGTTGCTGAAATTAAATCTTGTTCATCAGGAATTACTTTATAAACAGTTTCAAAAGTAGAAACTAAGTAATCCTTTAGCGTTTCAACGACAGCTTTTCCCGGAATGTCTTCATAAATTCCAGCACTAGCTCTGTCTGAAATATTGATAACTCCAATTTTAATAAGTTCTTGCATAAATTTGAGATATGCTTATCAAAGCGTTTTCTTTCAAAATTTTAAATATAGTGTAAAATTCTTTGAGGAATAGCGTTTGATGAGTTAATTTGTAAATTACGCATTTGATTTTTGCTTTTATTTAAATTACTCAACAACAATATGATTTTATTACAATCAAAATTGCCCGAAGGTGCCGAGAAACTATTCTCATTATTGTTTCTAATATTGCTATTGGGTGCTTTGTATATTGCCTTCAAGATTTTCAATAAAAATAAAAAATAAGATTAAGGTTTTTTAATCCCATCCCAGCAGGTAAAAAAAGCCATTTCTAGGTCTGAAGAAGTCATTAGAAACTCTCCTGACAAACGAAGTTTAATCAAAGAACTTGCACTTCCAGTCACCATCGCAATTAGTATTTTAGGAGGAATATCTCTTACTACTTGGGTGAAAACTGCTTTTCTGAGAAAATCATAAATGGGTTGTTCAAGTCGAGTAATATCCTCTTTTTTGAGCATGCCAATGTATGGCGAATTCATGAACTGTTCTAAGAAATAAAACTCTTTTGGATTAGTGAAGTAGTAGTTAATCATTTGAAGATAAAAACTGCGAAAACGATCTTTAAATGGTTTAGTGGTATCGTCATTTTTGAAAATACTCTGAATAGATTTTTCACGTTTATAGACGTACAGCGCACAAATGAGTTCATCTTTACTTTTGAAGTAGTGATAAATTGTGCCTGCGGCTACATTTGCTTTTTTTGCTACTTCAGACATGGGCGAGCTGTGGAATCCATGTTTTGAAATAAGTTCTAGGGTTGCTTGAAAGATGGCTTCTTTTTTGTCGAAATCTTTAACAGTATTCATAAAATAGTGGAAGGAAGGTAAAATTGTGTTTTAAGTGTGTGCAAGTGATTTTTGAAATTTGGCTTTAAATATAGATTAAAATTAGGAATAATTAAGAAATTCTATGAATTTCTTAATGTTAATCTATGGTAATTTATTATTTTTAGCTTTTTGGCACAATCTTTTTAGCTCAGCTTAAATAAAAAGGGATTGATAAAAAACTAAAAACTAATTAAAACAGTATATTTGAAAAATGCAATTTGTAAATTGTGTTGCATGAATTTTAAGCCTTATGATTAAATGAAAGTAAGAAATCCAAGAACAGGTATATATGATTATGAAATCTCTCCACTCTCTTTTGAAACACTCCAAATAAAGGCCGATGCAATGCGTCAGGCTCAGAAAAACTGGCAAGTAATTGGTATTGAACAAAGAATAAAAACTATTCAGCGTTGGAAAAAGGTATTAGAAAGACACCTTGAAGAAATTATAGAAGCATTGACGATTGATACTGGCAGAAAAATTGAAACCGAATCGGAAATCAATTTAGTGATGGCTGCTATCGACCAGTTTTGTGATTTAGCACATACTTATTTCAAACCTGAAGTACAAACAATTTTTCATAACAATACTTACCATATCGAAGAGTTTTCAGAGCCTTTTGAACTTGTTGCTATCATTGGTACATGGCAATTTCCTTTACAGAATGTTATGATGCAAGTTATTCCTGCTTTATTGGCTGGGAATACTGTGATGGTAAAGTCTTCTGAAAAAACACCAAGATTTATTAAAGTAATCGAAAAAACAATTAATGAGATTTTACATTTCAATAATCTTGTGGACTTTGTGGAAGGTGGGAAAGAGACAGCAGAAATGCTTTGTGCTATTGCTGATTCTGTCTGTTACACAGGTTCTGAAGTAAATGCAAAAAAAGTTTATGAGTTAAGTGCGAAGCATTTTATTCCATCAACATTATCATTTGCAGGAAAAGGAGCGGCTATTGTTACTGAAACGGCTGATATAGAACACGCTTCATCTGCCATTTTGTGGGCTGGTGTTTTCAATTCAGGGCAGTCGGCAGATGCCATCGAAAGGGTTTATGTACATCGTAATATTCATGCTCAGTTTTTATCAAGATTAGTCGGCAAAAGTAATTTATTAACGTTGGCGTACCCAAATATTAATCATGGAGAAATCGGACCAATTATTTCTGAAAAACAAGCTATTTTGATTAATGAACAATTGGCTGATGCAGTTAAAAAAGGAGCGGTGATTGTAGCAGGAGCAGCAAAATGCCTTGTACAAAAAGGAGGATATTATTGCCGCCCAACGATTTTGACCAATGTAAATCACCAAATGAAAATCATGAAAGAAAAGACTTATGGACCAATTTTGCCAGTAAAGTCTTTTTTAAATGAAGCACAAGCCTTGGATTTAGCCAATGATTCTGTCAGTCCGTTTACTTGTTCTGTTTTTGCAGGAAAAGATAGTGAGACAATGAAAATTGCTCATAAATTGAAAAGTAAAACGATTACTATCAATGATGCTTACTTAGAAAATAGATTTTATGGGAATCAAAAAAGCTCCAATATTTCCCATGAAATCAAGGCGGAAAATATTGGAACTTATTCATTTAAGAAATTCTTAAAAACTAAAAATTTGATTTTTAAGAAGTAATTCAAAAACCTGGAAGATTGGTTTGCTATTCAATTTTGAACCTAGCAACCATGATTCCAGTTTGAGTTTTTTTAGGAGCCATGTATTCTGCCAGTGGCTTATCGCTCACCATTACTCTTTTGAACTCAGAAGAAGCGTGTAATAAATATACTCGTCTGTCTTGTAATCTAATGGCAAAACCTTCGTGAGTGATGTCCAAACCATCAATATTAGTAGTAATACCGATAATATCGCCATTCAAGAGTTTGTCTTCAATACTTCTAATTTTTGCTTTAGGAATATAATAAAAATCTTGGTTGCTGATTTTATTCTCTACTTTCCTGATTTTTTCTTGAAGTGCAGTATTAGTCGCATTAGGATTTTTATCCCAGTTCGTACTGATGAAATTAATATCTTTCTTCAACGGAATTCCTCCTAAACTATGTGTGATATCTTCTAAAAGTCCATCTTGATTATGCGTATAAATCCAATCAGAAAAGTAATGTATTCTGGAATCATATCCCTTAATCTGTCCTTTGTTATAATATCTCAAACGCTTTAAATAATACTGAAATTTATCGAATGAAGTATCATTTTTTCGGTAAGTCAAGCCCATAGCCACACAACTTTCTACGAAGGTTGAACAGTCAAATTCCTTGAGATTAACCACTAATTTTTCTTCATCTTTACTTTCAAGCGTATAAGCTTTGTATGGTCTGTTCAGAAAACCTTTGGCGATATTCAGTGTGTATTCGTGCATATTACTGCCTTGCGCTTGCTGAATTTTCTTTTGATAAATTTCTTCATCGGATAATGGCTGTTGAAAGCTACTTCCCAGTACCAATACTGATGAAAACACAAAAACCTTGCAAGGTTTTATCAAGCTTGCAAGGTTTTGATTTAAGCTACTAAAATTAATTTTTCTCATGTATTATTTAATCGTTATCATCAACTCGCAGAGTGAACAATCCACCCAAAATCATTAATACTCCCCCCAGAGTAACGATATGTATTGGTTCTAATTGTACAAGTTTCATGAATTTTGGTAAACCCAAACTGGCAATTACTTGTGGAATTACAATGAAAAAATTGAAAACTCCCATGTAATATCCCATTTTATTGGCTGGTAAACTACCAGAAAGCATGGCATAAGGCATGGCTAAAATACTTGCCCAAGCCAACCCGATTCCTATAAAAGAGGGCAATAAGGCATACTTGGACGTAACAAACATGATGGAGATAAGTCCCAAGCCACCAGCAGTTAAGCAAATTAAATGTGTTAGTTTTCTGCCAAATACTTTTGCCAAACTAGGTAAAAATAAGGCAAAAACCATTGAAACGCCATTGTAAACCAAGAAACAAATCCCGACAAAGTTAGCGCCTTCATTGTAGATTTCCGAACTGGTATCACTTGTTCCAAAAATATTTTTTGTTACTGCATTGGTCGTGAAAATCCACATACAGAACAAAGAAAACCACGAAAAGAACTGAACAACAGCCAATTGCTTCATTACTTTTGGCATTTTAAACAATCCATTCACTGTTTCTTTTACTCCGTGCATGAAATTCATTTCATCTTTTTCTCTTTGAAATTCTTCCATGTCTTCTGGTGGATACTCTTCTGTTTTTAGAATTGTCCAAAGAATACAAGCAAAATAAGCAAAGGCACCTATGTAAAATGACCATCTAACAGTATCTGGAACAATTCCTTCTGGAGCAGTATTTTGTACACCAAAGTAATCTAAAATAGAGGGAAGCCCAGAGGCAATCATTGCTCCAACACCAATAAAAAAGGTTTGTACCGAAAAACCTGTGGTTCTTTGCTCTTTTGGAAGCATATCGCCAACAAAAGCTCTAAAGGGTTCCATTGAAACATTGATAGAAGCATCCATCATCCAAAGTATAGCACCAGCCATCCAAAGTATTGATGACTGTGGCATGGCAATCAATGCAATAGTTGCTAAAATGGCTCCTGCAAAAAAGAATGGTCGGCGACGCCCCCATTTTGGATGCCAAGTACGGTCGCTCATGTAGCCAATAATTGGCTGAACTAATAATCCTGTGAGCGGAGCAGCTACCCAAAGAATAGGAATTTCATCTGGATTAGCTCCTAAAGTTGAAAAAATACGGCTTGTATTTGCATTTTGCAGGGCAAAACCAAATTGAATACCCATAAAGCCTATGCTCATGTTGATGATTTGACCAAGGCTAAGGTGGGGTTTGTTTTCTTTTGTCATAAAATGGTTAATGATGTAATTAATCCCTCAAATTAATAAAATATTAAAGATATATTCTATTTTTTCTGAGAAATTTCATAAATAAGTACTGAGTTTGGTTGAATTGTTACAGGAATGGTTTGATTAGCATTTTGACTAAACTGTTCTTTCTGATTGAATTTTCCTTTGAAAGTTGCTTCTTTACTAGGATTTAAACCCATCGATGTCCAAGCTCCTTCAGGAATCACTAAATCAAATGTTTTACTTTTGAAATGGTCGAAATTACAAACGAATAAAAGTTTTTGTTTTCCTGCGTAACGGAGGTAACTATACACTTTTTTGCGGTCGTAATTACCATGTTGAATATATTGTAAATCGAAGAAAGAACCTGTTTTGACGGCTTCTGAAGTATTAACAAATTTGATTAAATCACCATAGAATTTTCTTAAATCCTTTTGTTCTTCTGTCAAAAGTTTGCCATCAAATTTGCCATTATTCATCCAATTTTGATGCGATTTTACTCCCCAGAAATCGAACATAGAAGTACGGTCATCGGCAGTATTAAAACCTTCTGGTTCTTTGGCAGATTCCCCTAATTCTTGCCCGAAGTAAATCATAATTGGACCCGTATGAAGCGTAGCCGTTACAACCATCGCTGGCACAGCCGAGAAAGGATAACCTTTTGCAAAAGCAGGAGTATTAATTCTTACTTCATCATGGTTTTCTAAAAACCTCAACATGTGTTCTGAAATATCACCAGATTCATGTTGCCAAACTCTTGTAATACTTTCTACACTAGCATCATGTTTATTTTCTACCAAATGACGAAGTCCATCATACAAACCAACTTTATCGTATAAATAATCAAAACCTCCGATTTTGATGTAATTGTGATATTCGTTCGGATTATAAATTTCTGCAATGAAAATAATATCTGGATAGCTTTTCTTTACTTCTGCAATCGCATATTGCCAGAATTCATAAGGAACCATTTCAGCCATATCGCAACGGAAGCCATCTGTTCCTTTAGCAGCCCAGTATTTCAAAATGTCAACCATTTTCAACCAAGTATTTGGAATTGGGTCGAAATGTTTTTGTCTGCCATTTTGGATGTCAACACCATAATTCAATTTTACAGTTTCAAACCAATCATCAATGGTTGGATGAGAAGAGAAAACATCATTTCCTGAGACTTTCGCTGGACTTTCTAAATATGGGAAATCTGCTTTTACAGGAGAATTTACTCCTGCTGGAATTTGAAAATGCGTATTTGGTAAATAATAAAAATTATTTTGTGGGTCGAAGGATTTCGTAGTATCATCCGTTTCTGCAAAATCTTTTACTCCTTTCGGTTTCATGTCAGAATGATATACTCTTGCCACGTGATTCGGCACAAAATCCATGATTAATTTCAAATCATTTTGATGAATTCTATCAACCATTGCCGAAAACTCCTCCATTCTTTTTTTAGGCTTTTCAGCAAAAAATGGATTTACATCATAATAATCTTTAATGGCAAATGGCGAACCGCTTCTTCCTTTTACTACATCAGGATGATCTTTTGGAATGCCATAAGCAGTCAAATCTTCCATCGTGGCATGTTCAATCAAACCTGTCATGTACAAATGAGAATAACCAAAATCTTTGAGTTTTTTCAAGGCTAAATCATTAATATCAGAAAATTTAGTAACACCATTTTCAGCTACCGAACCATTGAATTTGTTCGTAGCATTCTTGTTTCCCCAAAGGTGAAACATCATTTGTAAGATTACTAATTTGTCGTTTTTGCTATTTGTCATATTTTTCGGGACTATTTTTTTGCTGGTTTTCGGGACTATATTTTTGAATTTACTATAATTCTTGGTTTTGACAATAGCATTTTGTTTTGGACTTGCTAATGCAGGATTGTTCGTCTGTGCATTTATGCCAAAAAAGGCAAAAATGAAGCCTAATAAAGTTGCGACTTTGATTGTATTTTGAGACATTTTTACAATAAAATTTGGGTATTAGGACAGATTAGCACAGATTCGTTTCTTTTAGCTTTATTTTATCTTTGCATAAAATTGCTCACAATTTATGATTTTATTATTAGGAAATTCTTGAAATTATTTGAAAAATTGCATCAACGATACTCTTTTAAACTAAGAATTCTGAATAAAAAAATCAAATTTTGTCTGTATTTCTTCGGATTGATTGTATATCCATTAACCATTTCAAAACACATGAAAAAAACAATTTTTTCCATTATTTTCACTTGCTTGCTGACAAGCCTGTTTGCACAAACGCCAAGTGTTCAGCGCATTAATCCAAGTAATTGGTGGGTTGGTATGAAAAATCCTAAATTACAACTGTTAGTTTATGGAAAGAATATTGCTGGCAGTGATGTAAAAATTAATTATCAAGGAGTAACATTAGAAAAAGTTAATCAAGTTGAAAATCCTAATTACTTATTTCTTGATTTAAACATTGCTCCCAATACACAAGCTGGACAAATGTTAATTGAATTGTCAAAAACGATTAAAGTTCAGAAAGGAAAGAAATCGGTCGTTGACCAAATGGTGAAAATTACGTATCCATTTCAACTAAAAGTACGTGACCAAAAGCCCCAAGAAATCAATTCAAAGGATTTTATTTACTTGATTCTGCCAGACCGTTTTGCTAACGCAGACCCGAGTAACGATAAATTTGCCGACATGGCTGACCCAGCATCTGACCGAAAAAATCCTTTTTTACGTCACGGTGGAGATTTATTAGGCGTACAAAATCATTTAGATTATGTAAAAGAATTGGGGGCAACAACTATTTGGTTGAATCCAGTCGTTGAAAATAACCAACCACAAACCAATGAAGGAGGAGCAATGCGTTCGGCTTATCACGGTTATGGTTTTACAGATCACTATAATGTTGATAAACGTTTGGGTGGAAACGAAGCTTACAAGAAATTAGTTGAAGCTGCGCATGCCAAAGGTTTGAAAATTATTCAAGATGCGGTTTATAATCACGTTGGGATTAATCACTGGATTTTGAAAGATTTACCGATGAAAAATTGGTTGAATCAATGGGATACTTATACCAATACTTCTTATCGTGATGAACCCGTTGTTGATATTTTACATGGTTCGGCTGCTGATTTTAAAGTACAACAAAATGGTTGGTTTGTACCTTTCTTGCCAGATTTGAATCATAAAAATGAATTCGTTGCCAATTTTTTAATTCAACATGCGCTCTGGACAGTTGAAAATTTTGGCATTGATGGCTGGAGAATTGATACTTATCAATACAATGATTTGAATTTTATGAATCGTTGCAATGCTGCTTTGGCAGAAGAATATCCAAAAATGTTTATCACAGGTGAAAACTCTGTACAAAGTGCTTATTCGCAAGCATACTTTGCTAAAAACAATTTGAATGTACCTTTTAAAAGTACTTTACCTTCTGCGAATGACTTTGTGCTTTTCAATGCAATCAATGATGCTTTGAACCAAGGTTTTGATTGGGGAAAAGGTTTTAATCGTTTGTACTCAACTTTGGCAATGGATGCTTTGTATGAAGAAGCGAACTTGAACATGACTTTTCTGGATAATCATGACATGGATAGATTTTACTCGGTCATTGGCGAAGATTTCAATAAATATAAATTAGGCGTAGGCTTTTTATTAACTACCCGTGGCGTGCCACATTTATATTATGGTACGGAAAACTTGACGAAAAACTTCAAAAACCCATCTGATGCAGAAGTACGCAAAGATTTTGAAGGCGGTTGGGCAGACGATAAAGTAAACAAATTTTTAGCTTCAGGTAGAACAGAAAAAGAAAATGAAGCTTTTGATTTTGTAAAAAAACTAGCCAACTACCGCAAAACTAGCGAAGCCATCACAACAGGAAAATTAACACAATTTTTACCACAAGACGGGATTTATGTGTACTTTAGATATACAGATAATCAAACAGTTATGGTAATTATGAGTCAAAGTAAAGATGATAAAAACCTTGATACACAAAGATTTTCAGAAAGAATGTCTGGTTTTACTTCGGCAAAAAATATCATGACAGATTCACCAGTTGGAGATTTGAAAAGTCTGAAAATCCCAGCAATGTCAATTACTGTACTTGAATTACAAAAATAAAATATATCCTTACAAATATAATTGTGAATTAGTGATTGAGTGAGTTGTGATTAAGGTATGTTAAAATTTTTATTTGGTTTATTTCTTAAAAGATATTTTCATGAAAGAAATAACATATTCGAAGTCCGATAATTCACACAATCACTAACTCACAATTCACTAAATAAAAATCCACATGACAAAGATTAAAGCTTGCCTTTTCGATTTAGATGGCGTAATTGTTGATACAGCAGTATATCATTTTCAAGCTTGGAGACGCTTGGCGAACGAATTAGGTTTTGATTTTACCGAACATCAAAATGAGCAACTGAAAGGCATTTCAAGAATGGAGTCCTTAGAATTGATTCTCAACTGGGGAAATGTTAGCTTAACAGAAGCGGAAAAAGTAGAATGGGCAACTCGCAAAAATGATTGGTATTTAGATTTAGTGAAGTTGATGACGCCTAATGAAGTATTACCAGGAGTAGCTAAATTCTTAACTGACCTTCGTGAAGCGGGGATTAAAATCGCTTTGGGTTCGGCAAGTAAAAACTCTAAATTGATTTTAGAAAGAATCAATATGTTGGATTATTTCGATGCTATTATTGATGGAAATAACATCACAAAAGGCAAACCTGACCCACAAGTATTTTTAATGGGAGCAGAAGCAACTAATGCTTTACCAAGCGAATGTGTTGTTTTTGAAGATGCAGTAGCAGGCGTTCAAGCAGCTAAAGCAGGTGGAATGAAAGCAATAGGAGTCGGCTCTGCGGATGTTTTAACAGAAGCAGATTTTGTAATTGCTACTTTTGAAGAAATGACTTTAGAAAGATTAAACTTTTAATTTTTCAAGAAAATACAGTTTAGCATAGTAAATTATTTTTGATTTTCTCCCCCTAAATTGCAAGACTAAATAAAAATTATTGTGATTATAATTGTACTATTCTAATTACTTTTCTAAATAATAATGTTGTTTTTACGGAAAAGTCAAGAATAGTTCTTTAATTTACCATTAACCATTTTTACTAATTAAATATTAAGCTGTTGATAATCAGCCGATTTTGAGAAGTAATCTTGAAAAGAAGGAAATCTTTCTTTTATAAACAAACTAAGTGCGTACGACGTAATATGAAAAATTATCTTAAACACGACGAGTGGTGTATCATCGAAGAGGGATTCAACCGTGAGTTCAACGAAATTACTGAATCTGTTTGTTCATTGGGAAACGGCAGAATGGGACAAAGAGGTAATTTTGAAGAAACTTTCACTGGAAAAACACTTCAAGGAAATTATGTAGCAGGCGTATATTACCCCGACAAAACCCGTGTAGGTTGGTGGAAAAACGGCTATCCTGAATACTTTGCAAAAGTGTTGAATGCTGCCAACTGGATTGGCATTAAAGTAGAAATAGAAGAAGAAATTCTTGATTTACATACAGCAGAGGTATCCGATTTCAAGCGTGTGCTGAACATGAAAGAAGGTTATTTACAACGCTCTTTCATCGCTACTTTGGCTTCTGGCAGACAAGTACAAATCAATACCATCCGTTTCAATTCAATTGTTGATGATGAAGCTGGAGCGATTTCTTATTCAATTACTCCGCTCAATTTTGATGGAAAAATCGTTTTGACTCCTTTTATTGATGGCGATATTAAAAATAAGGATGCCAATTACGATGAAAAATTCTGGGACGAAGTACATAAAGAAACGGCTTTTGCAGAAGGTTATGTAGAAATGGTTACCAAGAAAACAGGTTTTCATGTTGTAACTGGTCAGAAATTCCAAATCTTCCAAAATGGTAAAGCTGTTGATTTTAAAAGCCTTCCTCAAAAAGCAGAAAAATACGTTGCAAGTCAAGTTACTTTAGCTGTAAAAGCCAATGAAGCTACCGTTTTAGTTAAATATGCTTGTAACCTTTCTTCTGAAAATCATCCAATAGCAGAATTACTTCCTAAAGCAAAAGCTTATTTAGCAAGAATTGAAGCCAAAGGTTTTGATAAAATGTTGGCAGAACAAGCTGATAAGTGGGCTGCTAAATGGGAAACAAATGATATTGTTATTGAAGGTGATGTAGCTGCTCAGCAAGGTATTCGTTTCAATATTTTCCAAATGAACCAAACTTATACTGGTGAAGATGCTCGTTTGAATATTGGTCCAAAAGGTTTTACTGGAGAAAAATATGGTGGCTCAACATATTGGGATACCGAAGCGTATTGTATTCCTTTTTACTTAGCTACTGCCGACCAACAAGTTGCTCGTAACTTATTGGTATATCGTTGGAAACAATTAGGAAAAGCTATTGAGAATGCTCAGAAATTGGGTTTCAAAGATGGTGCAGCATTGTATCCGATGGTGACGATGAATGGTGAAGAATGTCATAACGAATGGGAAATTACTTTTGAAGAAATTCATAGAAATGGTGCCATTGCTTATGCTATTTATGATTATGTAAATTATACGGGTGATGAGGCTTATCTAGCTGAATACGGTTTTGAAGTACTTCTTGGTATTGCTCGTTTCTGGTCACAAAGAGTAAACTGGTCGGAAGCGAAAAAACAATATGTAATGCTAGGCGTGACAGGACCAAACGAATACGAAAACAACGTAAATAATAACTGGTACACAAGTTATTTTGCAGTTTGGTGTATGAAGTATTTGATTGAAGTAAGTGAAAAAATCAAAGCTTCTAAGCCTGAACGTTATCAAGAATTATCAAGCCTGACAAATCTTAACGAAACGGATGAATTTGATAGATTCAACCATATTATTCGTAATATGTACTTGGGCGAGGATAAAGAATTGGGTATTTTCTTACAACAAGACGGTTTCTTGGATAAAGAATTAATCAAAGTAAGTAATCTGCCTGCTCAAGAAAGACCAATTAATCAAAAATGGTCTTGGGATAGAATTTTACGTTCTTGCTTTATCAAACAAGCCGACGTTTTACAAGGGATCTATTTCTTTGAAGATGATTTTGATACTGAAACCATTAAACGTAATTATGATTTCTATGAACCAATGACGGTGCATGAATCTTCATTAAGTCCATGTGTGCATTCAATCATTGCGGCGAAGTTAGGCGATAAAGCTCGTTCTTACGAATTCTATCAACGTTCTGCTCGTTTAGATTTGGATGATTACAATAACGATACGGAAGATGGTTGCCATATTACTTCAATGGCAGGAACTTGGATGTCGATTGTAAAAGGCTTTGGAGGAATGAGAGTAAGAAATGGACAAGTATATTTAGCACCATTTGTTCCTGAAAACTGGACTTCATTCTCATTTAAAATTCGTTTCAAAGGTAATTTATTGAACATCAAAACTTCTGCTCATGAAGTATTGATTGAAAATATATCGGGTGATGATACCACAATTTTTGTACATAACGAAGCCGTTGTATTAAAAGCAAAATCAACAGTAAGTATTGAACAAAAAGCTATTGAAACAGTAGCTTAAGCCCAAATAATAATATGAAAGCCCTCAAGAGATTTTCTTTTGAGGGCTTTTTTGTTTTATTGGCAATAACTAGAAATAGTAATACTAATTTTTCTAGCGTACCGTAAAATAAATTTTTATGCAGAAATTAAGGAGTAATTATTCTTTCAAATGGCTATTAAAGTAATTTTATGGCGCTTAGAATTCATCTTTGGTATTATTTATTTTTAAATTCTAGCAGGACAAAATGTAACCAACTGAGCATAGAAGGAATATTATTAAAAACATGATTAATCATTTTTAAAGGGGAAAACAATGATTATTTACGATACACCCAAATTTCAAATTGATTACCTTGAAAAAGAAGGAATCTCCTTCAATTCATTTGTCAATTGCAATAATGCTAATGATTTTATAGGTATTATCAAAGATTATCGGGTGCATTTCGATAATGTTGGCGGTATTAGTAAAGCATTATGGGATAATACCAATCTTACTTTTACAATACCTCCAGATTTACAAAAATGGGTTGATAATTTTCTGAATATGCCAGATTGGCAAAAGCTAAATCAACTTTATGTTCCTCCTAAACTTGGTTTTGTTATTAGTACTGATACTGCTTCTCATCTTTCAGTAGTTGATGTTTTTGAGAATTCCCAAACGGGTTTTAGACCACATTTTTTTGTGAATAAAGAAGAAGCTGTTGAATGGATGTTTAAGCCTAATAATACACCTAAATCTTTACCAGAACCACCTGAAATTAAAATTTTACATGACGTAATTCCTCATAAAACACGCATAGAGCTTACCATTGATAGTGAAGATTTAAGTGAATATCTTTTTATGCTTAATAAATTGCTTAGAAGTAGAAAACTCACACAAAAGCACACTGAAAACTATTTAAAATTAACAAAAAGAGAAAGAGAAATTTTGGGCTTGATTATTCACGGAATGACTGATAAGCTTATCGCAACCCATCTTTGTCTTTCGTATGAAACGATAAGAACACATAGAAAAAACATTATGACCAAACTTGAGTGTAAGAAAGCATCGCAATTATCTATTTACGCTTACTTTTTGTAGGTTTTTTGGTATAAAATACCACGCATGCGGTATTTTATACCAAAAACAGTGATTCTATATTTGTTGAATAAAACAACTTAATCATCCAACAAATGCCAATAACGATAGCATACGTTTAGTGCTATGAGTTCTTGGATTTCTGATGGTTGAGTGAACATTGGAATTTAACATTTTTAGTGTTTTTATATTAAATTATTTAGGCTGAAAATGAAGTAGCTTCTCGTTAAAATACCTATTTCTGGGTATTTTTTAAGTGTTATTATAAAATTACCTTTATCAAACAAACAGAACAGATAGATTTAGAGCCTTATTAGCTCTTAAAAAGCCTACCAATCTTATCGTTTTGAATTAATCAATTGAAGAGTAAACCATGAAAAATCAAAAAGACTCAGAAAGAGAAATCGTGAATGTAGGAGTTGATAAAATTGAAGTTTCAGATATTGTGATGTTACAAGCTACAATTAACTACACAATCATTTATATGAATAATGGGAAACAATACCTTTCTGCTAAAACTATAAAAAGTTACGAGACCCTTTGCAAAAAAGAGAGCTTTCTCCGAATTCATCGCTCATACATCATTAACAGTGAATATTTAACAGATTATAGTTTTGTCAATAGTTATGTCATTCTAAGCAATACAATGAAAGCCTCAATATCCAGAAGATGCAGGAATCAGTTTAAAATGTACTATGTACAACGAAAGAAAAGAATGGCTACACAAAAATAAGAATAGCTTACTTAACTTCTTTTATTGAACAAAGTAATGCTAAATACCATATTTGAAAATTATTTACCGTATAATAAGTTTTAAGCGTTTTTTTTTAAAGTATTGTAAATCATATTGTTATAATTTTTACTATTGCTTCATAATTAGTATTTAACTAAAACTTTTAAGGTCATGAAAAAACTTGTACTAATCTTCGCTTTATTATTTATCAATCTTACCATTTTCTCACAGACTATTCGTAGAGTAAATAATACTCCAGGGCTTAATGATCCTGCAGTTTACGCCACGGCTCAAGACGCTCATGATGCTGCGGTGGCAGGGGATATAATTCAACTAGAACCAAGTAATGATGATAATTATGGAGACTTAAAAGTTTCAAAAAAAATAAGTATTATTGGCATAGGTTATGATTTAGCTAATACTCCAAATACCTTTTTTGATAAAAGAACTCCAAAACTTGGTAATGTATATTTTGAAAATGAAAGTGCTAATAGTTCTATTATGGGAGTAGAGGTTTCTTCTTATATTTATGTTTACGATATGAACATTTCTATTACAAGGTGTAAGATCTATTATGTTTATTTGAATCAATCCAGTACTATATTAAATGGTACTTACCCTAAAGCGACAAAAGTTAATATCAGTCAAAATCTAATTAATTCAGTTTATTGTAGTGGAGATGATGTCGGTTATAATTGTAATGTTTCAAATAATATTTTTATTGGAGGAGGTTATATATCTGGGCTTAAAAATTCTGTAATTAATAATAATGTATTTAATGCATCGTCTTTTGTTTTGAATACAACCAAAGGATGTGTGTTTTCAAACAATATTATAGATGCTAGAAATGCAAGTTCTACTTATAAAGTGATAAATACTGATGTAACTGGAACAACAGTTTCTAATAACTTATGTACAAGTGTTGCTGGTTTGCCAACAGGTGCAGGAAATGTTAATAGTGCTACAGCGGCTTCCGTATTCAAAGTGACTAATCCTTGGGCAGTAAGCCCCTTTGTAGATTCAAATGTAGAACTTTCTGCTACTTCTCCTGCTAAAACAGTTGGTGTGGGGAGTACAGCCATTGGAGCATTTGCTGGAGGGACACCTTACATTCCATCTGGGGTTCCTAATACTCCAGTGATAACTACGTATATTAATACAGGTTCTGGAAATTCTACTACTCCACTAACTGTTACAATAAGCGTTCGTTCAAGCAATTAGGATAAGTAATTATTTTGATAGAATTGGGTGATTTACTTTCATGAGACGGTTTTTAAGGTATAAAAATCGTCTCATGAATTCACTATGTCTATATTTTAAGTAATTGTTTCTCATCGCATCTTTCATTATCACAAAAATTGCTTTATAATATTGCCCACCGATAAACATTTGCTCTTATGAAAACTCGTATTTTCTTAAGTTTAATGTTATTGATTTGCTTTTGCCTTTCAGTAACGCAAGCTCAAAATATAAATAGGGTAGAGTATTTCATTGACCAAGACCCGGGTTTTGGCAAAGGAACTGCTTTGGTAATTAACCCCAATATTGTGGTGTCGGGTACTTTTTCTATCCCGCTCTCATCCATGGAAATTCCAAATGGTTTACATCTTTTGGCAGTAAGAGCCAAAGATGTAAATAATAATTGGAGTGTTACATCAATTAGTACTTTTATGAAAGATAATATAACTTCTGCTACTCCATTGAGTTACATTAGTTATGCTGAGTACTTTATCGACAATGACCCCGGATTTGGTAAAGGAACTACTGTTAATTTAGAGAAAAGTAGTCAGATAAATAACTTTAATTTCACCATACCTCTTGCTCAAGATTTACCTAAGGGAGTACATTATTTAAATTTCAGGGTTAGAGATTTATCCGGGAAATGGAGTGTAGTTGCTATTAAACCTATTTTTAAAGAAGATAGCCCTTTAGAAATGACTTTATCTAATATTGCTAAAGTAGAATATTTTATTGATAAAGACCCCGGTTTTGGCAAAGGGTATGATGTTGCTTTTACCACTGGAACAAATATTAATAACTTGTCATTTACAGCTAATTTATCGGGTGTTCTTAGTGGGGAACATCAAATGTTTATTCGTGTAAAAGATACTAAAGGAAATTGGAGTTCCGTTGGTCTTAGAAAATTTACGCTCTGTAATGATGCTACTAGTATAAAAATTAATGTTCCATCTTCAACAACTGTTTGTCAAGGACAATCAATACAATTGAGTGTTCCAAGTGGATATAGATATCAATGGCAAAAGAATGGTAACAATATTTATGATGCTATTGCTAATACTTATCAAGTTACTGAATCTGGTCAATATCAAGTTGCTATTGTTAATAACTCATGCTTATTTACAAGTAATGCTGTTGATATTGTTGTTACTGCATTTCCAGAAAAGCCAAGTCTCCCTGTAAATTCTGTGGGTATTTGCGCTGGAAACTCAATAGTGCTAGATGCAAATGGATGTGATGGGATTTTGACTTGGTATGATGGAAATAATATTGTAGATAAATTGGTATCGCCATCAGTAACAACTAATTATAGAGCTACTTGTACTAAAAATGGATGTACAAGTGAGAAGAGTGATATTCTGAAAGTAACCGTAAATACATTATTATCAGCACCAATAATTTCAAGTTCTTTAAATGACATTTGTCAAGGAACTACTGTAACTTTAACTGCTTCAGGATGTAATGGTATTGTGAAATGGAATGATGATTCCGAGGGAAATACATTAACTGTTAAACCTAATAACACAACAACTTATTCAGCTTTTTGTAAAACAAATACTTGTACCAGTACTAATACATCTATTATTATTAAAGTAAAAAATACAACTGCTAATCAAACGGTTATCAATGCTGATAACCAAACGATTTGTAATGGAAGTACAGTTAACTTAAGCAGTAGTGGTTGTACAGGAAGCATTCTTTGGAGTACAGGTGCCATTACTAAAGATATTACGGTAAGTCCATCTGTTAACACAACTTATTCAGTTATTTGTACACAAAATAACTGTATTGGAACTTCTGTTAACGCTGTGAAAATATCAGTAATTCCTTCGATTGCAGCTTTAACTATCTCAGCTAAAGATGTATCTATTTGTAAAGGGGAAAGTACAATTTTAAGTGCTGGCTTTTGCTATGGAGTTACGCAATGGAATAATGGAGATATTGGGAGGAGTATTACGGTAAGTCCTACCATTTCTACTACTTATACTGCTGTCTGCTTGAATAATGGTTGTTCAAGTAGCGTAAGTAATGCTATAAAAATAAATGTTTCTGAATGTGAAAATACAGCTATTTCTATTACTGCAATAGAATATTTCATTGACAAAGACCCTGGTTTAGGAAAAGGGACTAATGTAAGTATAACCAATGCCTCTGCAATTACTAAAGATTTTAATGTTTCTTTGCCAAGTACACTTTCAGATGGAATACATACTTTGTCAGTAAGAGCTAAAGATTCAAAAGGAAGCTGGACTTCAGTTGCTATACGACCATTTGTGAAACAAAGTTTGAGCCAAAGCATTTTATCAACCATTACTCAATTAGAATATTTTTATGATAAAGATCCTGGTTATGGCAAGGGAACACAAATTACTGTTGCAAAACAAAATACTATTGATAACCTAAATATTACTTTACCGATTTCTAGTTCTTTAAGTGATGGATTACATTTTTTAACGATTCGGGCAAAAGATAGTAAAAATAGTTGGGGAGTGTCTGCAACCAAGGTTTTTCTGAAAAATGTAATATCAAATGTTGCACTATCAAATTTAACACAATTAGAGTATTTTGTAGATATTGACCCTGGTAATGGAAAAGGTATTGGAATTCCATTTACATCGGGACAGACATTGTCTAATCTTACATTTGATGTAAGTTTAAAGAATTTGAATTTGAGAGATGGAGAACATTTTCTACAATTAAGAGCGAAAGATAATAAAGGAAATTGGAGTAATGTTGGAACAAAAATATTCCAATCTTCAAATGAACTTGTTTCGATTGGTTCTGTAGCGAATTCGTATTGCAATCAACAAACAGTAAATATCCCATATACTGTAAAAGGGACATTTGAAAGTGATAATGAATTTATTGTACAAGTTTCAAATTCTGACGGTTTGTTTGGTGACTATTCTACAGAAATTGGTCGTTTAAATTCAAAAATTAATGCATCAATTGTTTCTAGTATTCCTAATATTGTTGGAGATAAATATAGAATTCGCATTAAAAGTACTAATCCTGTTCGTTACAGCGACTCCAAACCTATTGTGTTTAAACAGAAACCTAATAGACCAACCATTTCAAATGGTAGTGCAATCGATTTTTGTAAAGGAGGAAACGTAATTCTATCAGCATCAAGTGATGAGGGCAATATTCGTTGGTCAAATGGATTAATATCAACGCAAATCAATGCTAGTAAAGTAGGCGAATACTATGCAATTAGCACTTTGAATGGATGTTCGAGTGATATAAGTAATATTATTACAGTTACAAATAATGTTCCGTCTCCACAGGCTCCTCTTATTAGCTCCACAAATGCAGTAATTTGTTCAGGACAAACTGCGATTCTGAGAGCTACTGGTTGTTTAGGAACAGTGATATGGTCGAATGGTACAAGTGGCATAAATATAAATGTTTCTCCTACTATTACAACTAAGTATAAAGCAATATGTAGTGTTCAAAATTGTATTAGTGATTCAAGTTTAGCAACAACAATCACAGTTTTACCAAAACCAACTCAACCAAAGATTACAGTAAGCAATGCCACGGTTTGTGCTGGAAGCAGTTCTGTATTAACCTCAACAGCTTGTTTAGGAGGGACATTAACTTGGACTAGCGGATTAACAGGCAATTCAATTACTGTTTCACCGACATCTACGAAATCTTATAAAGTACTTTGTACAATTAATGGCTGTAAAAGTGATTCAAGTTTGGCTACGACGATTACTGTTGTACCTAAACCATCACAACCAAAAATTACTGCAAGTAATTCAAGTATTTGTGTTGGTGGCAGTTCAGTATTAACAGCAACAGCTTGTACAAACGGAACTTTGACTTGGACCAGTGGATTAACTGGAACTTCAATAACTGTTTCACCAACATCTACAAAATCTTATAAAGTACTTTGTACAATTAATGGTTGCAAAAGTGATTCAAGTTTGGCTACGACTATTACTGTTTTACCTAAACCATCACAACCAAAAATTACTGCAAGCAATTCAAGTATTTGTGTTGGGGGCAGTTCCGTATTAACCTCAACAGCTTGTACAAATGGAACATTAACTTGGACTGGTGGATTATCAGGCAATTCAATTACTGTTTCACCAACAGCTACGAAATCTTATAAAGCACTTTGTGCAGTGAATGGCTGTAAAAGTGATTCCAGTTTGGCTACAACGATTACAATTTTACCTAAACTGATTCAACCTATAATCACTGCGAGTAATTCAAGCATTTGTGTTGGTGGCAGTTCAGTATTAACCTCAACAGCTTGTACAAATGGAGTATTGACTTGGACAGGCGGATTAACTGGCAGTTCAATTACTGTTTCACCAACTTCAACAAGAAGCTATAAGGTACTTTGTACAATTAATGGCTGTAAAAGTGATTCGAGTTTAGCGACGACAATTACTGTTATTCCCAAACCAACACAACCCAAAATCACAGCGAGCAATGCCACGGTTTGTGCTGGAAGCAGTTCTATATTAACCTCAACAGCTTGTGTAGGAGGGACATTAACTTGGACTGGTGGATTAACTGGCAGTTCAATAACTGTTTCACCAACCGCAACCAAATCTTATAAAGTACTTTGTACCATTGGTGGTTGTAAAAGCGATTCCAGTTTGGCGACTACGATTACTGTTATTTCAAAACCTACACAACCAAAAATCACAGCGAGCAATACAAGTATTTGTGTTGGAAGCAGTTCTGTATTAACCTCAACAGCTTGTGTAGGAGGGACATTGACTTGGACTGGCGGTTTAACTGGCAGTTCAATAACTGTTTCACCAACAGCTACGAAATCTTATAAAGTACTTTGTACAATTAATGGTTGCAAAAGTGATTCAAGTTTGGCGACGACTATTACGGTTGTAGCTAAACCGATTCAACCTAAAATCATTGTGAGTAATTCAAGTATTTGTGTAGGAAGCAGTTCCGTATTAACCTCAACAGCTTGTACAAATGGAACTTTGACTTGGACTGATGGATTAACTGGAAATACAATTACGGCTTCACCAACCGCAACGAAATCTTATAAAGCTCTTTGTACTATTAATGGCTGTAAAAGTGATTCTAGTTTAGCTACGACTATTACTGTTTTACCTAAACCGATTCAACCAAAAATTACTGCAAGCAATTCAAGTATTTGTGTAGGAAGCAGTTCAGTATTAACCTCAAGTGCTTGTGTTGGAGGGACATTAACTTGGACTGGCGGTTTGACTGGAAGTTCAATTACTGTTTCGCCAACTAAAACTACTACTTATAAAGTACTTTGTACCATCGGAGGTTGTAAAAGTGATTCCAGTTTGGCAACTACAATTACTATTATTCAAAAACCTGTTCAACCAAAAATTACTGCAAATAATACAAGTATTTGTGCTGGAAGTAGTTCAGTATTGACATCAACCGCTTGTACAGGCGGAACATTGACTTGGACTGGCGGTTTGACAGGTAATTCAATTATTGTTTCGCCAACTGCGACAAAAGCCTATAAAGTACTTTGTACAATTGGTGGCTGTAAAAGTGATTCGAGTTTAGCGACGACAATTACTGTTATTCCTAAACCAACACAACCTAAAATCACTGCGAGCAATGCCACGGTTTGTACTGGAAGCAGTTCAGTATTGACATCAACCGCTTGTACAGGGGGAACATTGACTTGGACTGGCGGTTTGACAGGTAATTCAATTATTGTTTCGCCAACTGCGACAAAAGCCTATAAAGTACTTTGTACAATTGGTGGCTGTAAAAGTGATTCGAGTTTAGCGACGACAATTACTGTTATTCCTAAACCAACACAACCTAAAATCACTGCGAGCAATGCCACGGTTTGTACTGGAAGCAGTTCAGTATTAACCTCAACAGCTTGTGTTGGAGGCACATTAACTTGGACTGGTGGATTAGCAGGCAATTCAATTACTGTTTCACCAACTTCAACAAGAAGCTATAAGGTACTTTGTACCATTGGTGGTTGTAAAAGTGATTCAAGTTTGGCAACTACAATTAATGTAATTGCTAAACCAACACAACCAAAAATCACTGCAAGCAATTCAAGTATTTGTGTAGGAGGTAATTCAGTTTTAACCTCAACAGCTTGTGTTGGAGGTACATTGACTTGGACAGGCGGATTAACTGGCAGTTCAATTACTGTTTCACCAACCGCAACTAAATCTTATAAAGTACTTTGTACCATTGGTGGCTGTAAAAGTGATTCAAGTTTGGTAACGACGATTACTGTTGTTCCTAAACCTACACAACCTAAAATCATTGTGAGTAATTCAAGTATTTGTGTTGGTGGCAGTTCAGTATTAACAGCAACAGCTTGTACAAATGGAGTATTGACTTGGACAGGCGGATTAACTGGCAGTTCAATTACTGTTTCTCCAACATCTACCAAATCTTATAAAGTACTTTGTACAATTGGTAGTTGTAAAAGTGATTCAAGTTTGGTAACGACAATTACTGTTACTTCAAAACCTACACAACCCAAAATCACCGTAAACAATACTAATATTTGTGTTGGTGGCAGTTCAATATTAACAGCAACCGCATGTACAGGTGGGACATTAACTTGGACTGGTGGATTAACAGGCAATTCAATAACTGTTTCACCAACAGCTACGAAATCTTATAAAGCACTTTGTACAATTAATGGTTGCAAAAGTGATTCTAGTTTAGCGACAACGATTACAATTTTACCTAAACCGATTCAACCTATAATTACTGCAAGCAATTCAAGTATTTGTGTTGGTGGCAGTTCAGTATTAACCTCAACAGCTTGTACAAATGGAGTATTGACTTGGACTGGCGGTTTAACAGGCAATTCAATAACTGTTTCACCAACAGCTACGAAATCTTATAAAGTACTTTGTACAATTGGTGGCTGCAAAAGTGATTCAAGTTTAGCGACGACGATTACTATTACGCCAAAACCCACACAACCAAAAATTACTGCAAGCAATTCAAGTATTTGTGTAGGAGGCAATTCAGTATTAACCTCAACAGCTTGTGTTGGAGGGACATTAACTTGGACTGGTGGATTAACAGGCAATTCAATTACCGTTTCACCAACAGCAACCAAATCTTATAAAGTACTTTGTACAATTGGTAGTTGTAAAAGTGATTCAAGTTTGGTAACAACAATTACTGTTACTCCAAAACCTAATGCTCCTGTAATCTCTTCAAATGTTACTTGTACAAATTCTGTAACCAAACAATGGGATAAAACGCTTAAAGGAAATGGTTCTGAGAATATCAGAGTAATGCTAAATTTACCTGATGGTGGATATATTATAGGTGGAGAGAACTACTCTGATATTACTAGTAGTCTCGATTATTGGCTTGTAAAAACTGATGCCAAAGGTAACAAAGTTTGGGAAAAAACTTTTGGGGGAACAAAAGATGAAAATCTTGCAAGTATGTTAGCCACTGCTGATGGAGGCTATGTATTATTAGGCATTTCAAATTCAGATATTAGTGCTGATAAATCGGAAGCTTCCAGGGGCACAAATGACTACTGGGTAATTAAAGTCAATGCCAATGGCACTAAGGTTTGGGATAAAACTTTTGGCGGAAATGCTCAAGATACTCCCAAAAGTATAGTAGCTACGTCTGACGGTGGTTTTATTTTGGGGGGACAGTCATTATCTGGACTCAGTGGCGATAAAACAGAAGCATCAAAAGGTACTTATGATTTTTGGATAGTAAAAATTAATGCTAATGGCTCTAAAGTTTGGGATAAAACTTTTGGTGGAGATAATGAAGAATATCTTTCTAAAATACTAATTACCGCTGATGGAGGATATTTATTGGGTGGTCACTCAAGTTCAGGAATAAGTGGCAATAAATCTGAAACTTCTAAAGGAGCAAGCGATTATTGGATAGTAAAAATCAATGCAAATGGCTCTAAAGTTTGGGATAAAGCTTTTGGTGGAAATAGTGTTGAATATTTGGGAGATATAAGTACAACAAGCGATGGTGGATTTTTATTAGTGGGAGATTCCTATTCAGGTTTGAGCGGTGACAAAACACAATCTTTAAAAGGAGATACTGATTATTGGGCAGTAAAAATTAATGCCAATGGGCTTAAAATTTGGGATAAAGCCTTCGGTGGTAATAGTTCAGAATATTTTAAAGCCATAGCTAATACAAATGATGGTGGATTTATCTTAGCGGGTTACTCTTTTTCAGGAATAAGTGGCGATAAATCCGAAGCCTCGAATGGAAATTCTGACTACTGGGCAATACGAATTGATGCCAATGGAGTAAAAGTTTGGGATAAAGCTTTTGGGGGAAATAGCCATGATATGCTTTCAAATATTATTACTTCAAATGATGGGGGCTTTTTATTAGGAGGTACTTCTTTATCGGGGTTAAGTGGAGATAAAACAGATGTAGGTACTCAGTATCAATACTGTTGGATAGTCAAAGCTTCCGTTTGTAACCCCAATAATATCACATCTTCGCAAAAACCAACCCTCACAGCCACAGGCTGTACAGGTACAGTCACTTGGAGTAATGGTGCTACTGGGAATTCTATTACAGTCAGCCCAAGTACTGCTACTACTTATACTGCTACTTGTACGGTTAATGGTTGTGTAAGTACTGTAAGCAATTCCATTACAGTATCTGTTACAGTAACAAAACCAACTACTCCAACCATTACAGCAAGTAATGCTACAATCTGTGCAGGAACAAACGCCACATTAACTGCTTCTGCTTGTACAGGTGGAACTTTAACTTGGACAGATGGTTTAACGGGCAATAGTATCACTGTTTCACCAACAGCTACAAAGACTTACAAAGTAGTTTGTTCTCAAAATGGAATTATTAGCGATTCAAGTGCTGCGGTAACTGTTACTGTAAATCCAAAACCCACACAACCAAAAAACACAGTAAGTAACGCTACAATTTGTGCTGGCGGAAGTGCTGTGTTGAGTGCAACCGCTTGTTCTGGTGGGACTTTGACTTGGACTGGTGGCTTGACGGGTGCTTCAATAACTGTTTCACCAACGGCTACAAAATCTTATAAAGCTATTTGTGCAATCAATGGCTGTAAAAGTGATTCTTCACTTGCAACAACTGTTAATGTTTTAGCTAAACCGAATGCTCCTACCATTACATCTAAATCGACAACTGTAAGTTCCGTGGTTAAGCAGTGGGAGAAAACTTATGGAGGAAACTGGTATGATAATCTAAGCTGCGTTGTTCCTACTCAAGATGGTGGTTATTTATTGGGAGGTAATTCTTCATCAAACATCATCAGTGGTGAGAAATCTGAAGATATAGTGGGTGGTTGGATTGTAAAAATTAATGCTGACGGCAATAAGATTTGGGATAAAGCTTACAAAGACATTTTTCTGGCTGCAAATGGTGGTATTGGTCTAAGATCAATAATTCCCACTTCTGATGGAGGATTTTTGCTTGGTGCAACTTCTATCACAAATACAGGGGCAATAGATTTCTGGCTTATCAAGATAGATGCTAATGGCAACAAAATCTGGGATAAAACTTTTGGAGGAATAGCAGAGGATTATCTTGTTAAAATAATAAGTACCTCAGATGGAGGATTTTTAATTGGTGGTTCCTCTTTATCATCAGGTACTAATGGATACCTTGATTATTTAGTAATAAAAGTTGATGCAAATGGAAATAAACAATGGACTAAGTTTTATGGGGCTGCTGGTCATGAAACACTTTCGAGTATCATAAAAACCTCAGATGGTGGTTATTTATTAGCAGGGGATTCTCACTCAAATATTGGGGGAGATAAATCTGAAAATAGTAAAGGTCTTTATTCTTCCGATTATTGGATTGTAAAAATAGATGCAAATGGAACAAAAATTTGGGATAAAACCTTGGGAGGAGATAATAATGATGCATCTCCAGATATTGTTCAAACATCAGATGGAGGTTTTTTGCTGGGAGGGAGTTCTCGTTCAAGTATCAGTGGTGATAAATCTGAAAATTATAGAGGGGATGTAGGATATGATGATTTTTGGATTGTTAAACTTGATAGCAAAGGCACAAAAATTTGGGATAAAACTTTTGGAGGAAGTATGAATGATAAACTTATAAAAATTATGACTACTGCAGACGGAGGATTTTTATTAGGAGGTTCTTCTTACTCAGGTATTGGTTTGAATAAATCTGAAGATACTCAGGGTCATTGGCTTATCAAAATGGATGCTAATGGGCAAAAAATTTGGGATAAAACTTTTGGAGGAATTGGGACTGACCCTGGTATATATGACATATCTCCAACCTCAGATGGTGGATATATATTCGGAGGTTCATCAAAGTCTTCCAATCGCCAAATGGATTATTGGATTGTAAAAATCAAAGAAAACAAAACTACTACAACCACCCTCAACGCCACAGGCTGTACTGGTACAGTTACTTGGAGTAATGGTTCAACTGGAAATTCTATCACAGTAAGCCCAAGTACTGCTACGACTTATACGGCTACTTGTACAGTGAATGGTTGTGTGAGTTCGGCAAGTAATGCGATTAAAGTAAATCCTGATTTGACTACGACTAGCACAGGTTCTATGTACGAGGCTGCTAGGTTGGATGCAAATCCTTCAAAGCCTGATACAAGGATTGAGTTTAAGGTTTTCCCAAATCCTGCTAAAGAAGAACTCAATGTTGAAACAGATTTAGAAGGTGAAGCTACAATCCAGTTGTATAATATGATTGGTCAGCAAGTTTTGGAAAGTACTTTTGTCAAGAAAACGAAGATTCCATTAATCAACCTTAGTAAAGGTTCTTATTTTTACTTGATTCAATATCAAGAATATCGAAAAACTGGAAAGGTTTTGTTAGAATAAATTGTTGTTGGTTTAATTTAGGGTAATCCAAATCTGGGTTACCCTAAATTTTAATAGACTTCTGTTAATAATCCTGACTCATTGGGTGAATCATCAATTCATCAATCACCACATGTTTTGGGGCTTCGAGAATATAAGTAATTGTATCAGCCATGTTTTGTGAAGTTAAATATTTGGCTTGATAAGGGTCGCCTTCTTCACGAGTATGGAAATAAGTATCCACTAAACCTGAATATACTACCGATACTTTGATGCCGTCTTTGCGAACTTCTTTGCGTAATGCCATCGAGAAAGCATCTTGAGCATATTTTGATGAACAGTATAGTGAACCACCATCAAAAACTCGTTTGGCAACATCTGATGCAATGTTGATGATGTGTCCTTCGCCAGCAGATTTCATGAATGGAATGGCTTCACGACAAAACAAGAAAGTGCCTTTTACATTGGTTTCATAAATTGAATCCCATTCTTCAGTACTGATGTCGCTAGCTTGTTTGAAAATTCCGAATCCAGCATTGTTAATCAAAGCATCAATTTTACCAAATATTTCTATCGTTGCAGAAATACATGCTTTTACGAAAACGTCATCGCCCACAGAACCTACAAATATTTCAGCTTTAGCTCCTTTGGCTTCGATTTCACTTTTTAAACTAACAAGTTCGGCTTCGCTTCTGGCTACAAGACTAAGATTTACGCCTTTATCTGCTAATAATAAAGCCAATGCTCTACCAATACCTTTGCTCGCTCCTGTGACTAAAATGGTTTTATTTTGAAGTGACATATTTTATTTTTGTTTATAAAAATTAGTTAAAAGGAATTTCCTCTACAGCATAAAATTAATAGAAGCGAAAAATCTTCTTGTCCTTATCAAATAGAATATTTCAGAATAAGCAAAATTATTTTTGAAAGAGCGTTATTAATTATCTTCGATTAAGAACTTTTTTAATGATTCTTTCAGCTGCGATTCTACCTGTTTCAGCACCGCCATTCATAAAACCACCAAACTCTTTACTACAGTGTTCTCCTGCAAAGAGTAAATTTCCTAATGGTGTGTCAATATGCTTCAGCATCGTAATTCTTTGTCCAGTTTTTAAACATTGATAGCTACCTTTTGAAAAGGGATATTTCGACCAATTAAACTGATTGGTATAACCAGAATAGTTAGCTGTTGCACCTGAAAATGCTTCTTCAATTTTAGGTAAATACGATTCTCCACTTTTACTGGTTACTTCTGCACCATTTTCTCCGCCCAAGAAAATCGTAAAAATAGATTTTCCTTGGTTTTGATTTTGTAGCAAGAAACTATCCCAACCATTTTGTAAATCATCTGCATAAAAAGCACCATTATAGCCATGCTTACGCCAAACTCTTTCTTTGAATTCCAAAAAACATTTGGCATTGGTACCATAACCTAATCCTTGAATACTGTTTAGTTTTTCTTTACTCATTCCAGATAAAGTATTAATTCCTTCTATATTTTTCAGAATAGTGAATGGAATGGTCATAATCACAAAATCAGCAAATACTTCTTCTGATTGATTACTAAACTTCAATAAAAATCCTTTGTTTTTGTTGCGAATATGTTGAAGAGCGTGATTGTAATGTATTTTGTTAGGGAATTTTTTCGCAATTTTTTCACAGATTTGATGATTTCCTCCTTTTAGTTTGAAACGCTCGTCGCTTTTCCCAAAAATATCAAAAGTACCTTGTTCTTGCTCGCCAATTAATTCAATGAAGTTGAGCGAAGATTGTACTTCTGTTTCCAACCCATATTCTCCTGTATAAGCCAAAGAAAGTCCCTTTAAAAACCAAGCATCAGTTTCTAAAGATGAAAGGTATTCTTTGAGTGAAGTATAGTCCAAATCAAAATAGTTTTTACCTTGAGCTTTGGCATCGGTCGCTATTTTTTGTCTGATGTTCTGAAAAGATTTAATTGCATCTTTGATATGATACTTCTTGCCATCAATAACAAATAAATCAGAAACTAAAGTATCTTTCTGAGTATCAATTTTTTCAATGCCCAACTCATTTGCCAAGCAAAGCATATCTTCATGATTGCAATCAATAAATTCAGCACCAAGTTCAGTGGTGGCGTTATTTCCGTTGAGTTTATCAGTATAAATTCTTCCACCAATTCTTCCAGAAGCTTCATAAATAGAAAAATTGTGTGTGAAGTTATTTTTATGAAGTGTATAACCAGCATTTAGCCCTGCAATACCTGCACCAATAATAGCAATTTTTAGGTGAGCGGGGGAATTAGTTACAGGAAGGGAAAAAGCATTACTTGCTAGTAAGATTGAACTAGCGCCAATACTTTGTTTGATAAAATCTCGGCGATTACCCTTTTCTGACTGATGTTCAAACCATTCAGCAATTTCATCTATAGGAGGCATTCCCGCTTTATTTGATAAATCGGCTAATGCACTAAGCTTTTGGATGAGATTCAGTAAATGTGTCTTAGCCATAAAGTTTATGTTTTATGAATGAAACAATGAACGAGAATGGGCTAAAATTAAAACTATTTTATTGTAAAGCCATATTTGTTGGATTTTTTGTGAAATTCAACAGAAAACAAAAAGCGTAGAGAAAACCTTTCGGCTTTTCTACGCTTTTAAATGGGTATTTTACAGATACTTACTTAAACTTCACTAACATCGTTACAATATTTGAAGTCATGCCTGTAGTTCGAGTATAATGTCCATATCGTAATTCTAAACTATTCCATTCTTTGATTCCCAAAACTCCTTTGGCTGGCATAAATCTTACTCCTGAACCAATAAAAGTACTGTTGAAACCAGAGATGTCGTAGTCGCTGGTATAATAAGCGCTGTTAATATCATTTTGTCCATAAGGATTAAAATACTTCACTGCTGTTTGAGTGTTGTATCGATAAAATGGGCTAAATGAAACATAAGGGCTTAATTTTACAGTTGCTTCTAAATTCATTGTATTGGCTTTCATACCCCAATCATCCAAATAATATCTGTAAAATGCTCTCAGAATGGTTCTATCACCCAAGAAATAACTTAGTCGCATTCCGATTGGTAATTTCATCCTTGTTCCCGGTAATCTTTCTACACTTTCTGAACCATCTTTAAAGTAAATTCGATGAAAAGGAGTACTGAGTAAACCTTCTTGATAGGCTGGTTCGGCGGTTACCAATACTTGTAAGCGTTTATTAATAATTTGTGACAAAGAGAAAGCAAGATTATAAGAATTTCTCGGTCTTGATTCAATTGGGTCACGGTCGCCGTGTGCGCCTGAACCATAATTGGTTGGTCGAAGTTCTGGCGGTAAAATTACCGACCAAGTATCAAAGAAAGCACCACCTTTAATACTGAATTCACGATTGTTGTCTTTTGATGCTTTCGCAAAATTCAAATTGAATCCATAAGATTTATAATCATATTCAGTTGAGTAAGAGAAACTCAGCCCTTTGGTTGTTCTGTTTGCATCGTTTTTCATACTCCAACTAATAGTAGGATAAAAGTGAGTATCTTTTCTGGATGCTGAAGAAACAGTTAAAGGGTCGATGTTATCAGAAGAAGCAGAAGTATAAAAGTCCACATTCAAATCAATATTGAAAGTATGTAAACGATTTTTCCAATCGTACTTTGTCAATTTTAAATCAATTGAATTGGCGAAATCGGTTAATTTTTCTGTACCAATTCCACCTGTTACTGCCGAATTGTTGCCATCTTGACCATAATAACTTGATACAAAATTTACTTCTTCAATTTTTAACTTTCTTTTTTCATACGAGGAGGCTTCCTCTGTGGTTTTGTTTTGCGCAAAAGTATTGTTGATCATTGCCGACATTAATACAGCAACTGATAAGATGATTTTCTTCATTTGATTAAGGATTAAGTGGTTAGTTTTAATGTAAAGAAGCAAGATACAAGAAGTAAGATTTAAGTAGAGATATTTGAATAAAGGTTGACTCACTAAGATTTTGAATCAATATCTTTTACAGTATTTATCTTGCTTCTTATATCTTTTATCTAAAATCTAACAATCAATTACATCCACAACCACCACCACTTTTTCCACCGTTTGCACCAGATGCACCTTCACGATACATATAAAAACTCTGTTCAAATTTCTCAGACTTTCTTGATGCTAACTCCATCTCAGAATCATTGATTCTACTTTTTTGGTATTCCTTTACAGAAACACAAGATTGGCTTGAAAGTCCTACTAGAACCATAAAAGCCACTATATATGGATATTTTCTTTTATTCATGATTGTGAAGTTTAAATAGCTTCTTTATTTGATGTTAATATTTTTGGAAGTAAAGATTTTATTATGGTCGTCAACAATGATACAAGCAATTCCTTGAATTTGATTAATAAGATTTAAACCTACTTTTACGCCCATCACCATTACTGGCGTTGCCATTGCATCGGCTATTTCTGCATTCGGACTTAAAATCGTAACGCTTTTAATGCCTGAAACAGGCAAGCCAGTTTTTGGGTCGATTGTATGCGAATATTTCTTTCCATCAATCACAACAAACTTTTCATAATTGCCAGAAGTCGCTACTGCAACATTACTGATATTCAATGCCGAAAAAGTACTTTGTTGGGCATCTGGGTCGGCAATGCCAATTGTCCACGATTTTCCATTGGGTTGGGTTCCCCATGTTGTTAAATCACCAGCAGCATTCACAATTCCACTTTTTACACCTTTGGCAATCATCAATGCTTTTGCTTTTTCTGCGGCATAACCTTTGCCAATTCCTCCAAAACCGATTCGCATTCCTTTTTCTTTCAAAAAAATACTTGAATCCTGTTGATTTAAGATGACATTTTTATAATTGATTAATCGAACAGATTGGCGAGCGGTTTCTGCATCTGGAAGTGCTTTCATTGTTAAATCAAAGTTCCAGAGACTTTTGTCGATAGAACCATAAGTAATATCAAATGCTCCTTGAGTCAGCTCAGAAATTCTAATTGAACGCTGAATTAACTCAAAAACTTCTCTATCAACTTTTACAGCTTGAATACCAGCATTTTGATTAATCAGATTAGTTTGGCTATTGTCTGAAAAAGTAGTCAATAGCTTTTCAATCCTACTGATTTCATCAATGGCTTCTGCTATTCGCTCATTTGCCCAATCTTCATTTTCATCAACAACACTAATTTCAAAGGCATTGCCCATGAGTTTCAGTTTTTTCTTATGAATCAGATGGCTTGAATCACTAACGAGCATGAGTTGACGTTTGGATTTCGTTGATAAAGCTTTCTGGGGTTAAAGTATTTGGATAACCATCCCATTCTTTAACTTTTTTGCCGTTGGCATCAATTAGAACCGTCAAAGGAAATTTCCCTTGGTTATTATATTTTTCAGCTAGTTGTTCATTTTGAGCAGTCTGTTTAGCATCTAATTGATTTTTTTTCAATCTTGGAAAATCCGCTCTTACCAAAACCAAATTTTCATTAGCGTATTTTTGAAAAATTTCAGACTCGAAAATGTCTTTTTTCAATTTAATACAAGGAATGCACCAATCAGAACCAGAAAAATTCAAAAGAATATATTTTTTGGATTGATTAGCTTCAGTTTTAGCTTTTTCAAAATCTAATGTCCAATCAGGATTTGAGAAAAACAATAAAAAACAAAGTGATACGATGATAGATTTCATAAGAATTTGATTGAGTTTAACTGTAAACCACAAGGGTTTTGCCATCTGTGGCGGTTTTATAAACGGTGAGTCCTTTGCTTCCGAAGCTATTTTTACCTACGCCAGTAAGAGTAAATCTAGCGCCGTGGTCGGTGCAATAATATTCGTTTACATTAAAAATGACTCTCTTTTTGGGTTCATGCGAGCAGGTTTGCGTTGCTGCAACAAATACTCCTGTTGATGCTTGAGCGACCACAATACCACTCTGGGTAATGTAACCTCCTACTTTGTTAAGATTAGTTGCTGTGCTAGAAGATAAATCGATGGTGAGTAAGCGGTTGGTGATAGTACTTAAATCAGTTCCTGTGCTAGGGGTTGTTGTTCCAGTTCCTGTGTCAGTACTTGAACCAGTACCAGCACTAGTGGGCGAAATTGTTAAGGCAGGTAAAACAGAATCTTCAGCTTTAGTGCAGGCAGTGAGTACAGCCATAAGAGCGGCACCTCTGAAACCAATTGATTTTAGAAATTCATGACGTTTCATAAAGAGATTTAATAATTTATAATGGTTATTGGATCGCATAAGATTGGTTTTCCCAATCTTATATAGAATACAAACTTTTTAACAAGAATATTGCTTGAACTTAGAAAATCTATATAAAAAATGTCAATAAATGATTTATATCATTCTTTACCGCTTCTAAATCATGATTAGTGAATTAAATTAACGAATAGACTAAGCTTGTTTTAAGTAAAACTTGAGGGATTCAACTATATTTGCCATACACTCCATAAAAATCAAGCAGCTTAGCATTATATTTTTAATTGAACCATGAAAAATAACCCTAAAACCTTAACCGCCTGGACAATGTACGACTGGGCAAATTCGGTTCATTCTCTTACCATTACTTCAGCCATTTTTCCGATTTATTATCCAATTGCGGCAATTATGTTGCCTTCAAAAAGTAGAACTTTAGACTTTTTCGGTTTTCAACTTGAAAATACCGTTTTGTATTCTTATGCTGTTTCGATTGGCTTTTTGTTATTAGCTTTTTCTGTGCCACTTGTTTCTGCTATTTCAGATTACACGGGTAAGAAAAAGGTATTCATGAAAATGTATTGTTATTTGGGTGCCATTAGCTGTATGTTAATGTATTTTTTTGAAGAAGGAAGATATTATTTAGGCACTTTTGCTTTTCTATTTTCAATAGTAGGCTGGGGTGGAAGTATCGTTTTTTATAATTCATATTTACCTGAAATTGCTACGGAAGACCAATATGATAGACTATCAGCCAGAGGTTTTACAATGGGATATTTAGGAAGTGTGATTTTGTTGATCCAGAATTTAACAATGGTTTTAAAACCTGAATGGTATGGTGGAATTAGTGGAGGAGAAGCTTCAAGAATTTCGTTTTTAACGGTTGGAATTTGGTGGATTGTTTTTGCCCAATATTCATTTTTCTATTTACCGAAAGATTCTAAAGTACAAAAACAGGAGGGAAGCTGGATTTTCAACGGTTTTAAAGAATTAAAGAAAGTATTCAACGAATTAGAAAACCTAAATATCACGAAACGTTTTTTAACTTCTTTCTTTTTCTACAATATGGGGGCGCAAACTGTTATGTATTTAGGTGCATTGTTTGGAAGTGAAGAATTGAAATTGCCTTCTGATGCGTTGATTGTAACTGTTTTATTGATTCAGCTAGTTGCCATTGTTGGTGCATATTTGTTTGCGAAAATCTCGGAAAAAGTCGGCAATACTAAATCGCTTTCCATCATTGTAATCAGTTGGGTGTTTATTTGTATTGCGGCTTATTTTGTGACGACTCGTAATGAATTTTACTTTTTAGCGACTGGTATCGGTTTTGTAATGGGTGGGATTCAGTCGCTTTCTCGTTCTACTTATGCGAAATTGATTCCTGAAGAAACACATGATACTGCTTCATACTTTAGTTTTTACGATGTTTGCGACCGACTTTCTACCGTTATCGGTACGTTTATGTTTGGTTTGGTGAATCAATTAACAGGAAGTATGCGTATGAGCGTACTTTTCTTGACGGTTTTCTTTATTATCGGCTTAATAATTTTATCAAGAGTACCTTCTCAGAAGATTTATAGATAGGTTTTTTAGATATGAATTATTAATTAGTACTGTACGAAGGATTAAATTAGTATTTAAAATGTCTGTTTAACCAATGATTTGGTGTAGTTGCAACCCTTGCGGTTGCTCGTCTGAAACGACAACAGCAAGAGTTGTCGCTACAAATTGCCCTTTAAAAACTGATTTAATCCTTTTTATTTGTTCTTATTCAAAGAAAATTGGAAAATTTTAAACCATTGTACAGTACTGATTATTAATGAAAAATTTGACAGAGAAGTATTAATTTCACTAAATCTGGCTTTGAACAAAGGCTTATAAAAATTGTTTGAATAGATAATAACTCATAATTATTAATTCATAATTAGATAAAAGGTCTTTTTTCTGACTTTTCAACAAACTATTTCATCGCATTTTTACGTAGTTAAATTGAATTACATTTAAACACAAAAAAGGAAATGAAAATCGTCTTAATAACATTAATTACTTGTATGGCTGTGCTGACAAACTGTACTGCTCAAGATGAAAAAGCGGGTGTCACTCATCATAAATTTACAGTTGTGAAAACAGATGCTGAATGGCTGAAGATTTTGACACCTGAGCAATTTAAAGTAACCAGAAGAAAAAGTACAGAGTTGGCTTGTTCAGGAGCGTATTGGAAAAACCATGAAAAAGGAATTTATAAATGTGTTTGTTGCAAGCTTCCACTTTTTGATTCTCAAACAAAATTTGAATCGGGAACGGGTTGGCCTTCTTTTTACAAAGCCATTCATAAAGATGCTATTTTGGAAGTAGCCGATAATAGCTTTGGGATGGAAAGAGTAGAAATAATGTGTAGCCGTTGTGGAGCACATTTAGGACATGTTTTTGAAGACGGTCCAGCACCAACGGGATTACGCTATTGCTTAAATTCTTTGGCTTTGGATTTTGAGAAAGATGAGAAAATGAGTAAAAAATAGGGTTCAGCTTGCAGCGACGAGATTTGAGATTTTTATAAATAGAGGGCAATTTGATTTATCAGATTGTCCTTTTTTGTGTTAATACATTTGATTCAATCGAGTATTAAAACGATACTAACGATGAGATAGAGTGAAGAATTTAAGCAATGAATACACTTCAATATTAGATTAATTTGTAGAGATTTATGTAGGTAATTTATTGAAAAAAGGGACGTCTGAATTGTCAAACGTCCCTTTTAAATAATCTTAATTTTCCCTAGCACTTCTTTTTAAAACATATTTAAAAGCGGTGCCTGTTAAAATATAACCTGAAGTAGTAGCGGTTGAAAATACTTTATAATTTACTTTCATCAGTCCGCTTGCACCTAAATCTTGTGCTTGCGCTACCATTCTAGCTAAAATTGCTTCTTTTTCCTGTTGGTCATTTCCACGTTTTAACATTGTGCCTTTATATTCTTGCTTGGCTGTTAATGGAAATTCTTCCGAAATGGTTAATTTTTCCATTTCTTCAAAACTTTCTTTAGGCTGTTCATCTCCCTGCAATACATCAATTGCATATTTATCAGGAACTTTAAAACCTAAACCTGTATGTTGATCATAACCACCACTTTGGTAGTTTGGACTATAGTAAGAAGTAGGTTGAAAGGTTTTGGTTGGTTGACAATTTGTTAAGAAAAATGACAAACAAACAAAACCTACCGTTGACTTAGTCCACTTAGATACTTTCCGAATCATAAATTAAAACCTTTTCCCAAAGATGTTTACAATCATCTATAAACTTTAGATGAAGGGGATGTACTTGATATTCGTCGTGTCCAGCCGCATCATCAAACACGGTAAGCTCGCAGAAATCATAACTACGGTCGATTACTGGGCGATCTGTAGCAGCAGGAGGACCTACACTAAACGTTTTAATACTTTCGATATTGCCAAGAGTTTTTACACCTTCAACAAATTTCTGACGGTCAGCTTCTGACAAGTCTTTCTTTAACCAAAAATTTACTACGTGAACAAACATAAGTAAGAGTTGTGAATTGTGAGTGATGAGTTTTGAGCTGTCATTGCCTAAAAGATTAATTATTTTAATTTAAACAGAACAGCAACGTAGTTTATTTTATATGGACTACTTAATCTAATTTTGAGTAAAAATAAGATTAAGTAAACCTAAAATGAATAATTATAAGTTGTCTTTTTCAATAATAACAGTCATTCTTTCGCCTAATTCATCAGAAGCTTTCATTAATGGTAAACGTACATCAGAACCACTAATTCCTTTTAATTCGAGAATTTTTTTCACACCTACTGGATTCCCTTCTTCATATAAAAGAGGGTCAATTGCCAAGAAATGTCCTAATAAATTACGAGCAGTCGAGAAATCGCCATCCAAAGCAGCATGAATCATTTTAGTGAATTTTGCAGGAATAGCATTAGCAATTACAGACATTACTCCAACTCCACCGCAAGCAATGATTGGCACAGCCTGAACATCGTCGCCAGAGATTAATAAGAAATCTTCAGGCTTATCTTTATAAATTTCCATACATTGTTCGATGATGCAAGAAGCTTCTTTTACACCGATAATATTTGGATGTTCTGCTAATTTTAAAGTAGTTGCTGCCGACATATTGATGCCCGAACGTCCCGGAATATTATACATAATTACTGGTACTGGTGAAGCATCAGCAATGGCAGAATAATGAGCAATTACGCCACGAGCACCCGGTTTGTTATAATAAGGACATACCGAAAGGATTGCATCAATACCCGTAAAATCAGTTGCTTGAATAGATTTGATTACTTCTGGCGTATTGTTTCCGCCAAGTCCGTAAACGATTGGTAAATTCTTTGAGTTATTTTCCTTAATGAATTCTAAAATCGCAATTTTTTCTTTGGTACTTGTCGTGGCAGATTCACCAGTTGTTCCTTGAACTACCAAGTAATCAACGCCACCGTCGCTTACGTGCTGTACTAATCTTTTTAACCCTTCATAATCAATACTTCCATCTTCAAACATTGGGGTTACTAAAGCTGGAGCTACGCCGTGGAATTTTGGTCTCATTTTTGGAAATTTTACGATTATACAATCGTCTATATTTAAAAAACTATTGGTCTGTGTGGTAATTTGAAAATTTGAAAGTATAGTAATTTGAAAATGGATGATGTTTATTAACAAATAGTCAATGAATGAATAAAAAACTCATAGCTCACATCTCAAAGTTTATCCTTCCAACATACTTAAAAAATCATCTTCTGAAATAATTTGAACACCCAATTTTTGGGCTTTTTGCAATTTTGAAGGACCAGCTTCTGAACCAGCAACTAGAAAGTTTAACTTTCCAGAAACACCACTCAATACTTTCCCGCCATTTGCTTCAATTTTTATCTTCAAATCATCACGTTCGAAATTTTGAAAAGTTCCCGAAATTACGAAAGTTTTTCCTTCTAAACTGTTCCCTTCTACAACAATTTCGGTAGTTTCATGGATAAATTGCAACTTAGCGTCTTTCAAACGAGCAATATAAGCTTGATTATCCTCATCTTGAAAGAAAGCAACAACACTTTGCGCAATTCTATCGCCAATTTCGGGTACTTGTAACAAGTCTTCATAACTTGCTTTCGCAATGGCATCGATATTGTTAAAATACGAAGCCAATTTTTCAGCAACTGTAGCACCCACAAAACGGATACCGATACCGAATAATACTTGTTTGAATGGAATCTCTTTCGATTTCTCAACGCCAGCAAGAATATTATTAATAGATTTTTCTTTGAAACCTTCCAGATTAGCTAGTTTTTCTTTCGTCAAATCATACAAATCAGCTGGACTTTTTATAATGCCTTTTTGATAAAATAAATCAATAGATTCAGTTCCCAAATTTTCAATGTTCAACGCTTTTCTTTGAATAAAATGCTCGATTTTTCCTTTAATCTGCGGAGGACAACCTTTTTCATTCGGACAATAATGGTTGGCTTCTCCATCTTTTCTAATCAAAGGCGTATCACATTCTGGACAAGTAATGGGAAATTGTACTTTTTCAAAAGTCAAACTTCTTTTACTGGTATCAACACCTGTGATTTTTGGAATAATTTCTCCGCCTTTTTCTACAAAAACAGTATCACCAATGTGTAAATCCAGTCGATCAATTTCATTGGCATTATGAATGCTTGCACGTTTTACAACTGTTCCAGCTAATAAAACAGGTTTTAAATTAGCAACAGGCGTAACGTTCCCTGTTCTGCCAACTTGATAACTTACTGTTTCTAAGGAAGTTGAAGCTGATTCTGATTTGTATTTATAAGCAATTGCCCAGCGTGGAGATTTAGCTGTATAGCCTAATACTTCTCTTTGAGCAAAAGAATTTATTTTGATAACAATACCGTCAGTATTCAGCGGTAAATCATGACGAGCTTTGTCCCAACGTTCGATAAATGCAAATACTTCTTGAATATTATTGCATTTTTCCCATGTAGGCGAAACGTTGAAACCTGCTTTTTTCATCCAATGAAGACTTTCTTCATGACTTTCAAAAACTTCGTCGTACGATAAAAATTGATAGAGGTAGCAATCCATTTTTCTTTTGGCTACAACCGATGAATCTTGCATTTTAAAAGTACCAGAAGCTGCATTTCTAGGATTTGCCAATAAAGCTTCACCAATATCTTCCCGTTCTTTATTCAACGATTCGAAAGAAGTTAAAGGCATAAAACCTTCGCCACGTACTTCAAAAACAGCAGGTAAGTTTTCAGCATTGATACTCAAAGGCAAAGTACGAATGGTTTTAATGTTCGCCGTAATATCATCGCCACGCACACCATCTCCACGAGTTACACCTCGCACCAATTTGCCATTTTCATACCAAACAGAAAGTGCCACACCGTCAAATTTTAATTCGCAAATATATTCGTAAGGTTCGTTGTTGAGTCCTTTTCTTACTCTTTCATCAAAATCAGCTAATTCACCTTCGTTATAAGTATTTCCTAAGGAAAGCATTGGAAAACGGTGATTTACTGCTTCAAATTCCTTTGAAACTGCACCACCAACACGATGAGTTGGAGAATCAGCTCTGACAAAATCAGGGAATTCTTTCTCTAATTGCTGTAATTGTTCAAGAAGTTTATCGAATTCAAAATCAGATACTTCTGAATCAGCAGTGATATAATATCGATGGTTCAGTTCATTCAACCGATCGGTCAATTGGTTGATTTGTTCCTGTGGGTTCATTCCAATAAGCTTTAAAAATTTACCGAATTTACCGCCAAAATATAAGTAATCTTAAAATTTTCGGCTAAAATTCTCTTTTTGTTTATCAAAGTTTTCCACGCTTTTTACTTTTGCCTTTGTGCCTAAGTAGAATATGTGGTAATTTTGCAAGGATACTTTAAATGAGTGTCGAGCCAAAAACAAAAATTAATTTAAAGAAAAAGACGGGCGTTTGATTGAAATCTTTGAAAATACATCAACGTTTCGCTATTAATGCATGAATAATATCCTTATTGCTCCTTCTTTGCTTGCAGCAGACTTCGCAAATCTTCAGAGAGATATTGAAATGGTAAATGCCTCTGATGCTGATTGGTTTCATATTGATGTAATGGACGGTCACTTTGTGCCTAACATTTCTTTTGGAATGCCCGTAATCGAAGCCATCAATCGCCATGCTAAAAAACCGCTTGATGTTCATTTGATGATTGAAAAGCCAGAACGTTATTTAGCTGAATTTAAAAAATTAGGAGCTACTAATATTACAGTTCATTATGAAGCTTGTACGCATTTACATCGTACACTTCAGCAAATCAAAGATTTAGGCTGTTTGGCAGGAGTAGTGTTGAATCCAGCTACGCCAGTTTCTGTGTTGGAAGAAATCTTGCCAGATTGCGAAATGGTATTGTTGATGTCGGTGAACCCAGGTTATGGTGGACAAAAATTCATTGAATCTACGTATGATAAAGTTCGTAAACTTCGTAGCATGATTCAGGAAAAAGGATTGAATACTTTAATTGAAATTGATGGTGGTGTTAACCAAGAAACTGGACAGAAATTAGTAGATGCTGGAGCAGATATATTGATTGCAGGAAGCTATGTTTTTGGTGCGAAAGACCCAATCGAGACAATTGCTAATCTTAAAAAAATCAAATAATACTTTACTTTGAGTCGCAAATTTTAGGAAGAATAATAAAAAAAGACAATTTTCGTTTAATTTTATCAGTAAAAACTAATCGCTTCATTAAACTATTGATAATGAGAATATTCGCTTTTTTATTATTCTTTCTCATTTCCTACATTGCTACTGCACAAAAAACATTTTGGGCAAGTAAGGTAGTTGCTTTTTCTTCTGAGTATTCAGATGCAAAAACAACTAAAGAAAACAGAGCCACACAAGCTTTAGGAAAACCGAGTAAATTACCAATGGTGGGTACTTCTCCTTGTGCTTGGCAACCACTTACACAAGATAATCCTCAAGAAGAGTTTTTAATCGTAAGTTTTGATACACTCATGCCCATTCAGCAAGTTGCTATTGCCGAAAATTATGGGCAAGGTTGTATTGTGCGTGTCGAAGCTTTTGATGAACAGGATAATTTAAAATTGCTATGGACGAATAAAACAGCTCCTAGTTTTGAAATGGGTAAAATGTTAAATTTAGTTCTTACGAAGCCTACAACTTATAAAGTTAGAAGTATAAAATTAGTGCTGAACACTGCAAGAGTAAAAGGTTGGAATCAAATTGATGCCATCGGTATTTCTCAATCTACTACACCAATTAAAGCTTCGGTAAATCTGGCTAAAAATCTTCCTCAGCAAATCATTAAAGAAAATCTTGGACAAAATGTGAATTCTCTTTACCGAGAAATTGCACCCGTGATTTCTCCAGATGGAAAAACATTGTATTTCACTCGTTGGGAACATCCAGAAAATCTTGGTAAAGATAAAAATCAAGATGTTTGGTATTCAGAATTACAAAAGGATAATAAATGGGGAGTGGCACGTTCGATGCCAGCGCCCATAAATAATACTGAACATAATGCGCTTTGTGCAATTTCTCCAGATGGAAAAACAATTTTGTTAAATAATGTTTATCTGAAAGATGGAGGAATGGCAAATGGTGTTTCAATTGCGAAAAAGAGCGAAAAAGGATGGAATTTTCCTGAGGCATTATCAATCAAAAACTTTAAAAATAAGTCTGAATTTTCTGAATACAGTTTTTCAGCTAATGGCAGAGTACTTATTTTGACGGGGCAATTTAAAGAAACACAAGGAGGGAAAGATATTTATTTGTCTTTTTTACAAGCTGATGGGAAATGGTCTGAACCTGTAAATGCCGGAAAAACAATTAATACCGCCGATGATGAAAGTTCTCCATTTTTGGCGGCTGACGGCACTACTTTATACTTTTCGTCTTACGGTTTTAGTGGTTATGGTAGTAGCGATATTTTTGTGACTCGCCGTTTAGACGATACTTGGTTGAAATGGTCAGAACCCGAAAATGTAGGTTCCAGCATTAATACTTCTGAATGGGATGGTTATTTTTCAATTTCAGCATTAAGTGATTTTGCTTATTATAGTTCTAGGGAAAATGCGATTGGACAAGAAGATATTTTCAAATTCAAAGTGCCAGAATCTATCAAGCCCAATGCGGTAGTTCAATTGACGGGAAGTGTATTTAATATCGTTACAAATAAACCTGTTAAAGCAAAAATCACGCTTCAAGCAATGAATACTGCTGATACTGTATGTGTTACTTTTGATCCAGAAACGGGTGATTATAAATTGATGCTTCCAGCGCAAAAAACTTACAATATTTTAGTTTCACAAAAAGGCTTTTTGTCATTTTCTGAAACTTTAGATTTTTCTAAAGAAAATACTTTTAAAGAACTCAAGAAAAATATTTATTTAGTTCCGATAGAACCTGGGCAGAGAATGACACTAAATAGCGTGTTTTTTGAACAAAGTAAATATGATATTTTGCCGAATTCATATCCTGAACTTGATAGAATTGTAGCAGTAATGAAAGAAAATGCTACGATGGAAATTATGTTGGAAGGACATACCGACAATCAAGGCGATTGGAATGCCAATTTAACTTTATCAAAACAAAGAGTAGAAGAAGTAAAGAAATATTTAGCAAGTAAGGGCGTTGATATGAAGCGAATTCAAACACAAGGTTATGGTTCTACCAGACCCGTTTCAAGTAATAATTCGGAAGAAAAAAGGAAATTTAATAGAAGAGTAGAGTTTATGATTATTAAAAACTAAGCTACTTTACTTATTATCAATAAAGAAATCTCTTTTCATTAGCATCACTAATGGAAAGAGATTTTGTATTTTATTGGGTAATTAAAAGATTTTTTACAGATTAGTCTTTCGTTAATCTATTTAATTTCTGCAAATTGGTATTGTTTTTGTTTTAGAAAAGGAATAAATAGCTTTTAAATGAAAAGTAAATCATTAGCCATACTTTTATTACTATATTCTTTTTCATTCAGTATTACTGCTCAACAAGTATTCTGGGCAAGTAAAGTATTGGAATTTTCTTCCGAAAACATCGTTCCTTTCCAACCATCTGCCAATAGAGCTAATCAAATACTTGGCAAACCTAATGTGTTACCTCAATTTGTAGCGAGTGGTTTAGCTTGGCAGCCAGCTTTTAAAACATTAGATAGTGAAGAATTTATCAAGGTAAGTTTTGATACCACCATTGCGATTCAGCAAATAAGTATAGCGAAAAATTTTGGGGAAGCGGCAATCGAAAAAATAATTGCTTTTGATTCTTTAATGCAAGCTCATGTACTTTTTCAACAAATAGATACTTTGCAAGCTCCTGAAAAAGGAGAAATGTTCAATATTATTTTACCAAAGAAAACCTCTTTTAGCGTTTTTGGCATAGGTATATATATCAATAAACGAAAATATAGCGAGTTAATTCAGTTGGATGCCATCGGTATTTCAACACTTGAAAATCCAGTGCAAGCCAATATTCATGTTGCTCAAGATGCGCCAATAGAAGTAATGCGAGAAAACCTTGGTAAAGGAGTAAATTCAAGACATCAAGAATTTGCTCCAGTGATTTCTAGCGATGGTAATACTTTGTATTTTACTAGAAACTATATAAGTCTTTTTGGCAAACAAAAAGATCAGGATGTTTGGTTTAGTAAACTTAATGAAAGTAAAGAATGGACTAAAGCCAAAAATATTGGAGTGCCCATCAATACCAAAGATAAAAATGCTGTTTTTGCGATTTCTACAGATGGAACAGAAATGTTATTGATGAATAAATACCACAAAAATGGGAGATTGTCGTCTGGAATTTCTCGTTCTTTCAAAAATGGAGGAGCTTGGACTTTTCCTGAAGAAGTAAAAATAGATAATTATTATAATCAAAGTCCGAACGCTGAGTTTACTTTATCGGCTGATGGAAACATTATGATTATGTCTATTCAACGAAAAAATGCTGTTGGGAAAAGAGATTTGTATGTTTCTTTCAAAAAAAGTAATAGTACTTGGACAGAGCCCAAAAGTCTAGGAAAAACTGTTAATAGCATTGAACACGAAATGACTCCTTTCATAGCGGCAGATACCAAAACATTATATTTTTCTACCCGTGGTTTTCCGGGTTTTGGTGATAACGACATTTTTAAAAGCCAGCGTTTAGATGATACTTGGACAAATTGGTCAGAGCCTGAAAACCTTGGGGAAGCCATTAATACTCCTTATTGGGATGGATATTTTACTTTACCCGCTTCAGGAGAATTTGCTTACGTATGTTCTTTTAATGAGAATAATAAGGAAGATATTTTTAAATTGACTTTACCAAAAAAAGTACAGCCAGATCCTGTAGTAATTATTTCAGGAAATGTTTTGAGTACTACTGATAAACAAAGCATCGCTTCTACAATTATGATGATTCCAAGAAATGCTACTTTAAAATCAGAACAAAGAACGTATGAACCAGCAAATGGGAACTTTAAATTTATTCTGCCTTTACATGAAGTAGTAGATTTTGTGCCTGTGGCAAAAGGTTACTTAGGTATCAGTGAAACAATTGATTTGACGAATGTAAAAAGCTACAGAGAAATAAATAAGGACTTGTACTTATTGCCATTAGAAATAGGAAATAAAGGTATATTAAATAGTTTAACTTTTCAGCAAGGTGATGCAAAATTACAGGCTTCAGCGATGAGAGATTTAGACAGAATTATTCAAGTGATGAATGAATTCCCAGATTTAGAAATTCTATTTGAAGGACATACCGACAATCAGGGAGATTTTCAGTTGAATCTTCAATTATCTGAGGACAGAGTAAATGCTGTAAAAAAATACATTACTAGTCAAGGGATTGCACCGAATAGAATTACGACAAAAGGCTGGGGGCAAACTCGCCCAGTAGCCAGCAATGCTACCGAAGAACGACGTCGTCTGAATAGGAGAGTAGAGTTTACAATCACTAAGAAATAGCCTATTTCTTTGGGTAAGGTTTAAAAAGGAGCTACTTTTGTATTTAACTAACTTTAGTTTTATTAATATCCTTATTCATTAGCCTTCTGTATTTATTGAGCTTCAACAAACTTAATATGTCTCAAGAAAAAAAAGAAACCTATTTTTCGCAATTAGATGGAGTACGCTTTTTAGCAGTAGCTTTGGTGCTGGTAGATCATTGGCTGACTGAGCGAAACCCTTTTCCTTTAGGTCATCTTGGTGTAACAATGTTTTTTGTTTTGAGTGGATTTTTGATAACAAGAATTTTGATTCAAAGTAAGTTGAAAGATGACCAGTATGGAAGAAGTCATTGGTTTTCTGTAAAGCAGTTTATCATTCGACGAAGCATCAGGATTTTCCCCATTTACTTTTTGTCTATTTTTGCATTATATTATTTTGATGTTCCACCCGTTCGTGAAACCCTCGTTTGGTGTCTTACATACAGTACTAATTTATACATTGCTATCAATCAGCATTGGATGGGTACAATCGATCACCTTTGGTCTTTAGCTGTTGAGGAACAATATTATTTAGTTTTTCCTTATCTAATTCTTTTTCTTCCGACTCGCAATTATCTGAAATTGTTATGGATAATGATAGCCATTTCAATTGGGTTTAGACTTTACTTTTATTTTCAAGGAAGTCCTTGGTTAATTCAATATGTACTCATGCCCACAGCACTTGATTGTTTTGGTTTAGGAGGTTTAATGGCATATTATTTTACTTTTAAGAAGGAAGAAGTTTTCGAGAAAATTGCAAATGGAAGGTTTGTCATATTGAGTTTTATCGTTTACGCTATTTGTGTGGCTCTAACTCAAATCCAGCAAAAAGAAACACATCAGATTTATAATTTTGGTAACCTTGTTGCAGAAAGATTTCTTGCGGCTGTTTTCTGTTTTTTCCTGATTGCTAAAGCTGTTGCAGGCTATTCTGGTTATGTAAAATGGTTTTTTGAAAACCCTGTTTGTCAATATTTAGGACGTATAAGCTATGGAATTTATTTATACCATAATTTTGTCTATAATTATTATCATACACCACAGACGAGTATTGTGTTGAGAGGCTTGCATAAAATTCAAAGGATTGCTCCTTACTTTACCCTTAATTTAAGCTTTGAATTACTATATTTTCTGATGCTTACTGTAACTCTTGCAAGTTTGTCTTGGTATTGTGTAGAGAAACCAATCAATTATTTGAAAAAGTATTTTACTTATTAATTCATCAAAAAAAGCTTATTAACAATAAAGTATTAAACTAAAATCGGTTTTGTGCCTAGCTTTAGATATTTTTGTGGTTTGAAAGCTAAGCCTTATTGATATACTAAGTAAGAGCTGTGAATTGTAAGTGATGAGTTGGAATTTTAAAGTGCTGATTTATACTATATAATTCACAATACGACATCAACATCCTACTTAATGCTTTTTAGCTTTTTTTTATTTTTAAATTCTTAATCTAGCTTTACCCCCAACAACTGAATGAGTATCAAATTAGCGATTGTCATGCCTGCTTACAATGAACAAGATTGTATGGCTGAAGTAGTAAAAATCTGGTCGGATCTTTTAGACAGTGAATTTGCAACAGAAAATACTCGTCTTATTGTAGTGAATGACGGTTCCAAAGATAATACTGGTAAAATTTTAGATGAATTAAAACCTCTCTATCCTAAACTTGTTGTTGTTCATCAACCCAATGGAGGACATGGTAATGCCGTAGTTCATGCCTATCGTAAAGCTGTTGAATTAGGTGCTGAATATATTTTTCAAACAGATTCTGATGATCAATTTATTCCTGAAGATGTAAAATTACTTTGGGAGAAGCGCCAACAATCTAAATTCATATTAGGTCATAGACAAGTACGACATGATGACCCATTCAGATTATTGATTACTAGAATTTTAAGATATAGTATGTTTTTTGTTTATGGTACTTTTATCATGGACTCAAATATCCCTTTTAGATTAATTGAAGGTAATTTCCTGAAGAAATTGTTAGCTCAATTACCAAATCCTGTGCCATTTGCTCCAAATATTTTTCTAGCAATTATGGCTAAAAAGGCTGGACAAGAATTATTCAATATTCCAATTGTTCACAAAGAAAGAGCTACTGGCGAAGTTTCAATCCGTAAAATGAAATTACTTAAAGTTTGTTGGCAATCGTTCAATGAATTATTAGATTTCCGTCTTACTCTTAATACTAAAATTAAAAACTTGAAATAGAACACCAGAGAAATTATGAAACAATACGATTTTGTGATAGTTGGTGCTGGATTGTTTGGTGCTGTTTTTGCGCATGAGGCTAATAAAAGAGGCAAAAAATGCCTTGTAATTGATAAAAGAACTCATCTCGGTGGTAATATATATTGCGAAGAAATAGAAGGCATTAACGTTCATAAATACGGTGCGCATATTTTTCATACGAATGATAAAGCCATTTGGGATTATGTAAATTCATTCGTTGAATTTAATCGTTATACCAACTCTCCATTGGCTAATTTTGAAGGTGAATTGTACAATCTACCTTTCAATATGAATACCTTTTATCAATTATGGAAAGTAAAAACACCTCAAGAGGCTCAAGATAAAATCAATGAGCAAGTAGCTGCTTCGGGAATTACAGACCCGCAAAATCTTGAAGAGCAAGCAATTTCTTTAGTTGGTACAGATATTTACCATAAATTAATTAAAGGTTATACTGAAAAACAGTGGGGAAGAAAAGCAACTGAACTTCCTGCATTTATCATCAAAAGACTTCCACTGAGGTTTACTTTTGATAATAATTACTTTAACGATAAATACCAAGGTATTCCGATTGGAGGTTATAATAAATTGACCGAAGGATTATTGAATGGAATAGAAGTAAAAACTTCAACAGATTTTTTTGAAAATCGTGAAGCATTTCAAGCAATTGCTGATAAAATTGTATTTACAGGTCATATCGACGAGTATTATGATTATTGTTTTGGAAAATTAGAGTACAGAAGTTTACGTTTTGAAAATGAAGTACTTGACCAAGAGAATTATCAAGGAAATGCCGTTGTCAACTACACCGAAGCACATATTCCTTTTACCAGAATGATTGAACACAAACATTTTGAATTTGGAAAACAGCCTAAAACAGTTGTGACAAAAGAATATCCATGCGAATGGAATTCTGGAATGGAAGCGTATTATCCAATCAACGATGATAAAAATACGGAAATGTTTAAGTTGTATCGCACACTGGCTTCGGAAGAAAAAGACGTGATTTTTGGTGGCCGCTTGGCAGAATATAAGTATTATGATATGCACCAAGTGGTGGCTTCTGCTTTAGTGAGAGTGAAATCAATTTTTGGATAATTCTTTGTCCATAAAAATGTTAAAACTATGAAAAATAAGGCAATACTTTTCCTTGCAATAGCCATTTTAGGAATAGCTACTTACTTTTTTTTTCAAAAGAAAAACCCTTATCTAAGTACATTAAAGCGTTTTGTTCCTGATAATACTTTGTTATTATTGGAAACGAATGAGATGAGGGATAACACAGAATCTCATGTTTTTGCTCAGATTCCTTTACTTTCTAGAGTTGAAAATCAATTTTATTTATTGCAAAAAATAGGACTTTCTAAAGAAGAGATTCAATATTTAATTAAAGATAAAACCTTATATTTCGCCTTATTACCCGAGGCAAAAGAAGATTTAAATTACATTACTTATCTACCACTCAATCAAAGTGATTCTGCTTTGGTGAGTAAAATCAAAAGACTTCAAGAAAATATTTCGGGTAGCCGAATTATCTATCATACCACTCGTGGACAAAGAATTGCCGAAGTAATAGATAGTTCTACCAAATCGGTCTTGTCTTTTTTTATTCAGAACGATATTATCATTTTTAGCTCCTCAAGTATTTTAATAGAAGAGGCAATTTTACCGAGTGAAAATTCATGGATTAATGAAATTTCAGATGCACTTACTCCGCAAACTGATTCAACAATCACTGCAACTCATTTCAACAAACAAGCGATTGCTAGATTTATCAATAAAATTTCAGTTGATAAAAGTAAAATTGCAAAGCAATTTGTCAATTTACTCTCCGATAGTTTTACGGGCTTTCAATCTGATGAATCCGTTATTAAGTCGTTTGGTGTACTGAAAGATGCCAATCTTTTTGAAGGACAAAGTCCAAGAAAACTGGAAGATTTAAGCATGATTCCTAATACTTCATCTTTTTTATTACACATTCCTTTTGATAATACTGCCAAACTTGAAGAAAGTCTCCAACAATATTTCTCTAAAAATAAGGAGTTAAACATTTTAAGAAATACAGTAAAAGCTGCTTTTAAACTAAATTTTAGCGATATTTATCAAAACCTTGAAGGTGAAATTCTTTTAACAGGTTTTGACGAAGGCGATGAAACTTTCAATGGCAAAGCTTTAATTTTAAGAAATAAATTACTCTTCGATATTTTAAAAAAGACTTCTGTGGAAGTTTCTAAAGAAAAAAATGCCAATGTTGTAAGTGTTGAATATGGCGGTTATGCTATTAAATCTTTAGGCATCAGAGAGTTTCCGACGATGCTTTTTGGCGAATATTTTGCTGGATTTGAAGAATGCTATTTTACGGAATACAAAAACTATTTAATCATCACAAATAGTTTGTCGGCAATGCAAAGCTATTTATTGGCAATAAGTAAAGGTGATGTTTGGAGTAATTCTGCCAAAAATCAAGCATTGGCTAAAAAGGCTAAAGCTTCAAATTTAACCTTAATTTCAGAAACGAATCGTGCTTTATTAGGCTTTAAAAAATCTTTAGTGAATGCTTGGGCAAATAAATTTGCGGAGAATGAAAGCCAGTTGAACCGTATTACATTAAGTATTTTTGAAATACTTCAAGGTAAAACTGAACTTAGGTTGTTTAAGAATATCTCTTTGGTAGAATCTTCAAAGAAGTATTCAAATAAATGGATAAAACTGGCAAGTATTCAGGTTGATTCCTCTTCAAAACCTTTTTACTTTACCAATCCTTCAACCAAAAAACAAGAAACTTTTGTCCAAGGAACTGATAATCAAATTCACTATGTGAAAGCTAGTAAAAAAGTTTGGTCGTATCAATTGGCAGGAAGAATTGTGGGTGAGATTAAAAATGTTAAAATTTTACCAAATAATCAGCAACAATTGTTGATGGCGAGTGCCAATAAAGTTTATATTCTTAGCAAAAATACTCAAGGATTTGAGGTGAAAACGATTCCAAATAACACGGGATTAGCCATTCATGATTTTATTATTTTTGATGCTGAGAATGATAAAAAGCAAAATCTGACACTTTTTTCTTCTAATTCAGCTTCCTTCAAAATTGATAAAACGTCGCTAACTTTAAGTGTACATTTTAAGCCAAAGAATGGTGCTCCACACATTTTACCGATTACAACTGTCATCATCAAAGGAGTTGAGTATGCAATTTTGCTAGATAAAAAAGGAAAACTGACTTTACAAGATGCGAGTGGAAATGTGGCGAATGGTTTCCCGATTACACTAAATCGTACTTTTAATGATCCTGCTTTATTGGAAGGTTCAAATGAAAGAATTCATATCAAATTACTTAGTGAAAATGGTGAATTATTTTCTGTGAATTTATCAGGTAAAATCGTTGAAAAGAAACAATTATTACGTCCGAATTTTGAAAGTAAATTTTTCCTTTGTGCCGACCAACGCAATACTGATTGGGTAATTATGCGAAGTGATGGCAAGGATGTGACGGTAATTGATAAATCAGAAAGAGAAATGTTTACGATTAAAGAGGAAACCTTTGGCGTAAAACGTTTGAAATATTATAATTTGGGTGTTGGGGGTAAGTATTTTGCTTTGACGAACAGTTATACTACTTATCGCTTTTTCGATGAAAATGGAAGTTATGTTGGCGGAATGCCAATAATTTCAACCTATCATCCAGTACTTACTTATTCAGAATCGTATCAAAAATTAATCATTGACATCACAACGCCTGCTGCTTTAGAAAATTGGTCGGTGAAACTTCGTTAATATGCTTTTTAATTCTATTCATTTTTTAATTTTCTTTATCATTGTTACGCTTGGCTATTGGTCTTTGGGTTGGAATGGTCGCTGGCGATTATTACTTTTTGCGAGTTGCTATTTCTACATGGTTTTTATGCCAATCTATATTTTAATACTGTTTTTTACGATTGTCATTGATTATTTTGCTGGAATTTATATAGAACAATCAAAAGGTTCGAACAGAAAATTATTGTTAATAGTTAGTTTGATTTCTAACATTGGAATTCTAGCGATTTTCAAATACTATAATTTCTTCAATACCAATATTTCTCATCTTTTACATCTGATTGAGGTTAGAAATCCAGCACCTTATCTTAAGATTTTACTGCCAATTGGGCTTTCTTTCCATACTTTTCAGGCGATGAGTTATACAATAGAAGTATATCGAGGAAATCAAAAAGCAGAACGCCATTTTGGGATTTATGCACTCTATGTGATGTTTTACCCGCAATTGGTTGCTGGACCTATCGAAAGACCACAAAATGTGATTCATCAATTTTATGAAAAACATCAATTCAATTGGGAAAAAGCTAAAAGTGGATTGATGATGATGGCTTGGGGTTTGTTTAAGAAAGTAGTGATTGCTGATAGATTGGCGATGGTTGTCGATTCGGCTTATAATAATCCATCCGAAAAAAACGGATTGTCGCTTTTAGTCGCTACTTTTTTCTATACTTTTCAGATTTACTGTGATTTTTCTGGATATTCAGAAATAGCTTTGGGTTCGGCTAGAGTGATGGGTTTTGAATTGATGGAAAATTTTAAAAGTCCTTATTTTTCAAAATCAATTTCTGAATTTTGGCGTAGATGGCACATTTCTCTTTCTACGTGGTTTCGTGACTATTTGTACATTCCTTTGGGTGGAAATAGAGTATCAGAATGGCGAAGATATTTTAACCAATTTATCGTTTTCATGGTCAGTGGTTTGTGGCATGGCGCACAGTGGACTTTTGTGATTTGGGGTTCATTGCATGGTTTTTACTTGATTGTTGCTGCCGCTAGAAATAAGTATTTTCCAAAATTGACTTTCCCCGACAATACTTTAGGAAAAGCGATTAATCTTATTTCAACTTTTGTATTGGTGATGTTAGCTTGGGTGTTTTTCAGAGCGAAAGATACTAGAGATGCGTTGTTGATTTTGAAAAAAATATCATTCTTTTCAATCAACGATTCGCTAGAATCACCACTGAATAATATTGAAATACTATTTTCATTGGGATTGATAGGATTATTACTTTGGAAAGAATTAAAATATTTTTACATCAATACCGAAAGTAATGTTAGATTTTACAGTTTAATCTCTTTGGTAATGATTTTAGTGTATTTCTTTGGAGTATTCAACACAAATAATTTTATCTATTTTCAATTTTAAATAGGCTTTCAGAAATCGGATTTCAGCTTTCGGGTGTCTGATTTTGGATTTCAGACTTCTGATGATATAATAAATAAAACTAAAATCTGACATCCAAAAACCAATAATTTGGACTGAATATCTCCAAATCTTTAAGACCAAAATCAGAAATCCTAAATCCGACATCACATAGTTTTATGTTAAAAAGTGCATTAAAATATACAGTTTTACTTCTTGCCATTTTCTTATGGTTACAAGCTTACTTTCCTGTTATTTACTTCAATTCCAAATTATTTCCTGACGATTATCGTTTTGGAGATTTGTACCGGCTTTCATATTTACCTCAGTTTAAAGAGAGTACTACGGCTTGTCATGAAGAAGGAAAATCGTTAAAGAATGATACTTCTAATGTCAATTTGTACATCATAGGTGATAGTTTTGCCGAAGAAGCAAGAGTCAATAAAACCGATTTTAATGCCAGTAAATATCTTTACACACATTGGGCAAACGATGCCCATATTCAATTAGACAGTACAAAAAGGAACATTCTGATTTTAGAATCGGTAGAAAGAGCAGCCAAAGAACACCTTTCTGAAGATGTGGATAATTTTAGCATTGAAAAACCAGTCATTAATGAAGAGAATCCAAACCTTAGTTTTCGTAAAAAGATTGTTCAAGGATGGGAAAAAATCAGTCCAGTATTATTTCCTCCCGGAACAGAAGAACGACTAGAACATACGCTTTTCAATTACGATTTTTTTCTATGGTTTAGAGAATTAAAAGCTAAAATGAATTTAATTTTATTCGATAGAATTGAGCCAAAAGTGATTCTTTCAAAAGATAAAAAGCATTTATATTACATGGAAGAAGCCGACAGCACGCATGGACGTTCAGCTTTTTTCCCAGTTACAAATGCGCAGATTGATACTTTTGTTACTCATGCAAATAGGAGTAGAGAAAAGTATTTAAAAGCAGGTTTTGATGAAGTTTATTTATCAATTATTCCGAATAAAGTAAGTGTACAATCGCCAGATTTAGGAAAATATAATCATTTAATTGAGCGAATTCAAACTCATCCAGCCTTAGAAGTGCCGATAATTGATACTTATGATATTTTCAAGAAGACACCAGAAAAGTATTACTTAAAAAGCGATACACATTGGAATTGTACTGGAAGAAATGTTTGGTTAAATATTATTAATCAGCAGATTATCGCTAAAAATAGCCTGAAAAAATAAAGAGCCAAACTTTCGTCTGACTCCCATTTAGCGGTTATAGCGATTACAATAAAGTAATAAAGCTCTTGATAACGGCTCCTAATCGAACGGCATCAAATATACGCTGTTCGCTAGCACCATGTGATTTTACTGAGGCTTCGTGAGAAGTAACACACATTTCGCAACCATTAATCGCTGAAATTACTAAGCTCAATAATTCAAAGAATTCTTTGCCAAGTACAGGATTCATCATGATTGACATCCTAACGCCCGCAGGAATATTGTTATAAGATTCCTTATCCATAAAATGGCGGAAACGATACAATACATTGTTTGCATTCATCAAAGACACACAAGAAGCAACTTCTAACAGTTCTTTTTCTTCAGCACCTTTGCTTTTTGCAAGCTCTTCCAAAGCGCTAACCAAAGTACTTGATTTCTCGTTGATAGCTACAGATAAAGCTAACAAGATTGCTTCTTTTTCTTTCAAAGTTTGCGCTTTCAAAGCATTAGAAACGTTAATTTTAAGATCTTTGATATAACGATGGTCGGCTGCGTTTAAGCGATCAAGGAATAGACTTTCAAATGTTGAAGGAAGATTTACTTCTGCCAACAAATTATTTTTAGTTTCACTAACTGTTCCGAACATGATTTTTATTTGAAGGGATGAAAATTAAGAGGCTTTATTTAATCAATAAAGCCTCTTAATCAGGAAATTAAACTGATAAAGTTTCTTCGCCTTGTTTCCAGTTACAAGGACAAAGTTCGTCTGTTTGAAGTGCATCCAAAACTCTTAATACTTCGTCAACGTTACGACCAACTGATAAATCGTTAGCACATACCCAACGGATAATTCCTTGTGGGTCAACAATATAAGTAACACGGTAAGCGATTTTTTCGTTTGCTTCTAAAATACCCAATTCTTCAGCTAAAGATTTAGAAGTATCAGCTAACATTGGGAATTTTAATCCACGAAGATCATCGTGATTGTTTCTCCAAGCTAAGTGAACAAATTCAGAGTCAGTAGAAGCACCGATTAAGATAGCATCACGGTCAGAGAAATCATCATATTTTGCATTGAAAGCAGCAATTTCTGTAGGACAAACAAAAGTAAAATCTTTTGGCCACCAGAACATTACTAACCATTTGTCAGCATTTTTGTGGTCTTCAGAAGTAATATCATAAAATTCTTTGCCTTTTTCAAGAGATACTACTGCTGTTTTTTGGAATTTTGGAAATGTTGAACCTAATGATAACATGATTTTGTTGTTTTCTGTTTAAATTAAATATTGAAATTGTACAATTTTTATTTCTTTTTGAATGAAATTAAGTATTACTGTATTTGAAAAGTAATATTTATTTTTCTTTTACAAAGTTGCTCACTAATCTCTTTGTAAACAAATTGATAATATTGATATTTACATAGAGATTCCTTATAACTTCTTTTAATAACATGACTATTACCCAATTAGAATATGTAATTGCCGTTGAAAATCATCGAAATTTTGTGCAAGCTGCCGACAGTTGTTTTGTGACTCAGCCTACTTTGAGTATGCAAATTCAAAAATTAGAAGATGAACTTGGCGTCAAAATCTTTGATAGAAGCCGTCAACCCGTCGTAACTACCCAAATTGGTTTAGAAATTATTCAACAGGCACGCATTACTATTGCTGAATTTTATAAAATTAAAGATGCCGTAAATTCTGGAAAACATGATGTAACTGGTGAAGTTCGTTTGGGCGTTATTCCTACGATTGCTCCGTATTTATTACCACTTTTTCTGGCTAGCTTTCTCGAAAAATATCCAAATGTTGAGCTGAAAATCAAAGAGTTAACAACTGATAGGATTGTTCACGGTTTAAAAAATGATGATTTTGATTTGGGCTTAATTGCTACGCCTCTTCAACAACCCAATATTGTGGAATATCCCATTTTTTATGAAGAATTAGTGTTGTATGTCTCTAAAGAAAATGCGATTTATCAGAAAAAATATGCACTTTCTGAAGATATTAATCCTAAAGAACTATGGCTTTTAGAAGAAGGGCATTGTTTGCGTTCGCAGATTGAGAATCTTTGTGAATTAAAACGAAAGTCTATTGGGAGAAATCAATTTGAATATCAGGCTGGAAGTTTAGAAACACTTCGAAAAATGGTAGAAAGAAATCAGGGAATTACGATTTTACCAGAATTAGCCACGATGGATTTTGATGAAGATAGATTAAACTTAATTCGTCATTTTAAATCGCCAGCACCTGTGAGGGAAGTAAGTTTGGTTGCTCACAAAAATTTTGCAAAATTAGGGATTCTAAAAGCATTAAAAGAAAGTATTCTTGAAGCACTTCCTAAAGAATTAACAATTGAAAAGAAAAGGAATATAATTGAGGTTGCTTAGCTTAGAAGAAACAAGATAAAAGAAGCAAGATGCAAGAAATAAGAAAAAAGATAAAAGAGGTAAGTACAAACACATTATTTTTCTTGTTTCTTAAATCTTGTATCTTAAATCTTGTTTCTTGCTACTATTATAAAAATCAACAAACTAAAAACAATGAAATTCATCATCACATTATGTTTGTGTATCCAAAGTTTTTTTGGATTTTCACAGCTATTTCAACCTAAAAAAACTTACACTCGTCAAGATACACTTCGTGGAAGTATTACACCAGAAAGAGCTTGGTGGAATCTACAGTATTATCATCTCAGCGTTAAAGTTCAACCAAATGATAGCACTATTTCTGGTAATAATTTAATTACTTATAAAGTATTAAAACCAGCGCAAATAATACAAATTGACTTGCAAAATCCTATGCAAATCACCAAAGTTGAGCAAGATGGACAGGCTTTAAATTATAAAAGAGATGGTAATGCTTTTTTTGTTGAGTTACAAAAGAAACAAGTAGTTGGCAAAACAGAATCTATCAAAGTATTTTATGAAGGAAAGCCAAGAATCGCTCGTCGCCCGCCTTGGGATGGAGGTTTTTCTTGGAAAAAGGATTCAGAAGGCAATTGGTTTATCACTACTTCGTGCCAAGGTTTGGGAGCGAGTGTTTGGTGGCCTTGTAAAGACCACATGTATGATGAAGCCGACAGTATGCTCATTTCGATTACTGTTCCTAAAAAATTGCAAGATATTTCAAACGGCAGATTATTAAGAGTAATTGATAATCCAGACGATACTCGTACTTTCGATTGGTTTGTTTCAAATCCAATCAATAATTATGGAGTAAATATCAACATTGGTAATTATGTACATTTCTCAGAAAAATATAAAGGTTTAAAAGGCGATTTAGATTGCAATTATTATGTATTGCCAGAGGATTTAGAAAAGGCTAAAGTGCAGTTCAAGCAAGTACCAATGATGCTCAAAGCTTTTGAACATTGGTTTGGTCCTTATCCATTTTATGAAGATGGTTATAAGTTAGTTCAAGTATCGTATTTGGGCATGGAACATCAAAGTTCTGTTACTTATGGCAACAAATTTGCCAATGGCTATTTAGGAAGAGATTTATCGGGAACAGGTTGGGGTTTGAAATGGGATTTTATTATTGTTCATGAGTCAGGTCATGAATGGTTTGCTAATAATATTACAGACAAAGACATCGCCGATATGTGGATTCATGAAAGTTTTACCAATTATTCTGAAAGTCTTTTTACGGAGTATCATTTTGGAAAAGAAGCAGGAGCGGCCTATGTAAGAGGTTGTAGAAAGCTAATTGGCAATCAAGAACCAATTATTGGTGATTATGAAGTGAATGAAAGTGGTTCAGGCGATATGTATTATAAAGGTGGAAATATGTTGCATACGATTCGTCAGATAATTGATAATGATGAAAAATGGAGACAAATTTTAGTCGGACTCAATAAGGATTTTTATCATCAAACCGTTGATACAAAACAAATAGAGAATTACATCAGCAAAAAAACAGGGATTAATTTAAGTAAAGTATTCGACCAATATCTCAGAAATACTAAAATTCCAACATTAGAATATAAATTAGAAAAGGGAGAAATTACTTATCGTTGGACGACCTGTATTGATGGTTTCAATATGCCAATTAAAGTTGAAAATGCCAAAGGAAAATATCAATTCATACAACCAAGTACAGAATGGAAAAGCCTTAAAGGTATCACAGAATTAAAGATTGATGAAAACTTTTACGTAAATGTAAAGAAAGGTTAAAATAAAAATCCCGCCCAAGAAATTGGACGGGATTTTTATTTACTCAAAACTTTTCTGCTTCCTAACCTTTTTGATAAACATTCTTTTTAAAGAATTGGTAAACTTTTCATCAGTAGGATACTTTCTGTTGGGTGTCATATTATTAAAAATGACAGCAACCGCAAAGAGTATTAATGAGCCACTAAGAACAGGAGTTAGGGCATAAAAATAGCCCAAGCTTTTAATTTGTTCTGAACCAATTACCGCAATTAATGCAGTTGCCCCCCCGGGAGGATGTAAGGTTTTAGTTACTTGCATCAAAACAATTGATAATGAAACTGCTAAAGGAGCCGTTAACCAAAGGATGTTAGGCAGTAATTGATTAATTGTAACACCAATAATTGCAGAAATAAAAGGGCCACCGATAAGGTTTCTTGGTTGTGCTAGTGGACTTTGAATTGCTCCAAAAATTAATACACTTGATGCGCCAAAAGAACCAATTAGAAAGATATTGTCGTGAGCTGTTAGTTGAAAAGTTTGTAAGAATGAAATGAGACCAATCCCGAGAAAAGCACCAAGAAATGACCAAAAATGTTCTTTGTAATCTACTAACGTTTCTCTGTAAATGATGTACCTCGAAATTCTTAAATTTCGTTTTAATTTTTGTTTAACCATTCGCTTGTTCTTAATTTTCAGCCTAAGAAAGCTTGATTTAGTAAATTGTCTTATGAGTTTTGTTTCTTTAATTGATTCAAAATTAGTACAAATTGAGATATTTTTGAGCATTTATACTTAATTTAGATAAGACACTTTTATTCTTAAAATCAAATACATCAATTGAATTGGAAAAAGCATTGTTTAGAAAAATATAATTCACTTTTTGAAAGAACAGATATGATAGTATTTTAATAAATTTACTTTACAATTTATTCTTTAGTTAAAGTGTTTAGATTTGCAAATGATATGAGACAAGCGACTATATATATAACCGATAATGGATACAGCCATTTTATTGAATTGGCTAAAAACCTTCATTATGTTAAAAGAATTGAGACAGACGAAGAGCCTAGCGACGATAAGGTTTTAGAGAATATCAAAGCAGGATTGAAAGAAGTAAAACTTTTTAAAAGAGGTAAATTAAAAACTATACCAGCAAAAGATTTTTTGGATGAGTTATAGCCAACAAATACGAGTCATCCCGAATTTTCTCATCAAATAATGAGTTTTGGGTGTTTTCTAGTCTTTCTCGTCTAGTCCTTACTTTTCTTTTCTTGATAAAAGAAAAGTAACAAAAGAAAATCAAGAATTCCTAAACTCGCTCCGCTCAAACAGTAGGAATTCGGTGTTCATCAATCATAAAAAAGCGGTCGAAAAACTAATTTCGACCGCTTTTTTATGATTTTAAAATTCGAGATGACTCATGTTTGTAAATAATCTAACAGATTTTAATTTCCTACTACAAACACAGCATTTCCAAATAACAATTTACCATTTTGCCAGAAACCTCTGAAAATTGGGTCATTTGCTAAGTAAACGATTTGCCCACGACCTAAATCTTGTGTACCAAAAATCAATGAATTTTTAAGTTTATCCTGTGCTTTTGCACCAGCATAACCCGCTACTAAATCTTTGGTTTTGGTTACGCCAACATTCCAACCCTCTGCAAGATATTGGAAGTCTGTCGTTTCAAGCACCAAGCTGTAATATGTTTTATCGTATCCAAAAGCTAAAGGATGCGTATTATCCATCGAAAGTTTGTAAATACTTCCAGGTGTTTCTTCCGAAACTGACTCTCTTTCAGCATTGGCATAAACTTTTAATTTAGGCGCTTCATTTTCCTTTTCTTTATCTTTTTTCTTGTCTTCTTCTTTATGCTTTAATTCAAATCCATCTTTGCCAGCCAAAGCATTTAAAGCTCCTTGAACTGCTATTAATTTACCGCCAGCACGAACCCAGTCTTTTACTTTAGCAAGGGTTTTATCATCTAAAATTTTATTGTATCTGCCATCTACTAAAATCAATACATCAAATTTTGATAAATCAACTGTTCCTAAAGTATTCTCGCCAATGATGGTAGTAGGATATTCAATTTGCTTATCAAAGAAATGCCAAGTACCGCCAAAAGAAGTTGGAGAAACGCCATCGCCTGAAACAATTGCTACTTTCGGAGCATCTAAATAAGCTACATTGTCTGAACCAAAATCAGAACCTTTGGTTGACATACCTGTAGAAACGGAATAAAGATTTACTTGTAATCTTTCCGCTTCTGAACGCACAATTTTATCGAATGAATCTCCTAAACGCTCATTGCCTGAACGAGTAATTACAAGTGTACCTTCATTGTAAGTTTGATTTTCAATTTCGAAAGCTTTAGCTGCTGAACGTACTTTAATGCCTTTTTTCAGTAATGAAGCCAATAATTTCAATTCACTGAAAGCTTGCCATTTAACCAAATAAGCATAAGGTTTTTCAACTTTAGCAGCGGCTGGAGTAAACTGTGGTTTTGGTGCTGGCGTGATTTTATCTTTTACCGCAAAAGCACTTAAACCATAAGCATAAGGCAATGACCATGAAGTAATATCATACGTCACAGAATCTTCTACCATCGTTTTAGGTTCTAGCAAAATCTTCAAGAAAGTAGAACGTGGTTGGAAAAGGTTAATCACAATATCGTCTGGGTCGATGCTAAAACCTACATTTTTATCATCTTGATAACTATAACCTGCGGCTACTAATCCTTTACCAGCAATACCATATTGGAAATTTTCACGGTCAAGGAAATTCAAAAATTCACGAGTTCTGCTTTCATTGCCTTTTGTTTTGAAGACGAACGATTTGTATTGCCCAACTGGACTTTTCTGTGCGTTGTCAAAGAACTTAATAAATTCTGTTACTGCTTTATCTGCATTGGCAGAAACGGCTTCCAAACAAGCAAATGAAGTACTGAAATGGTGGTCAATTCTTTGTTTTAGCGTAAGTGTATCGCCATCTCTTTTAGTGATTCCTAAACCACCTCTTCCGCCACCACCTTGCTCGTATGTCATACCGAAAGCACCGTTGTAAGTCGGATAAGTATCGCCATAAGATGGATAAAGTAAATCAAAACGTTCTTTAGAGAAATACAACCAACCATTTTTATCGAAATCACGTTTGTTGTAATCGCCAAGAATTTTCTGGAATTCTCTCTGCCAGCCAGTAATATCTTCATGATATGGTTTAGCAGAAGGAGCGAAGTAATATGGATTTTCTACACCTTGCTCATGAAAATCTGCATGAAGATGCGGCATCCATTGACGATACAACGCTAACCTTTCTTGTGATTCTTTTTGTGTTTGCCAAGCCCAGTCACGGTTCAAATCAAATAAATAGTGGTTGAAACGTCCACCTGGCCAAGGTTCGCTGTGTTCAATTGCTGCAGGATTTGGATTATAAACCGCACCCACTTTTTGATTATAAAAATTCACATAACGGTCATATCCATCTGGATTAATACTTGGGTCAAGAATCACTACTGTATTTGCCAAAATAGCTTTTGAACGCTCGTTAGAAGCATTCATCAATTCATACAAAGTAAAAGGAGCAGTACTTGTTCCACAAGATTCATTTCCGTGAACATTGTAACTCAACCAAGCAATAGCAGGTTGTTTTTTAGTAGGTTTTCCTTCTAATAAACCAATTGATTTTAAATTATTCGTTCTGATTTCCTCTAATTGAGCAAAATTTTCTGGCGAAGCCAAGATGGCAATCATCAACGGGCGTCCTTCATTGGTTGAACCGTATTGAATTAATTTTACTTGGTTTGGATTCTGACGAGCCACATATTCGTAATAACTCACTACTTGGTGATGTCTGAGGAAACGTTCGCCTTTTTTGAAGTTAAGGAACTCTTCGGGAGATTGTAGCTTACTTTGTGCTGATGCACAGATACTTAACAGCAAAAATGCGTGAAGTAATAGATTTTTGAGCATGATTTTAAGGTTTGATGAATGGATTCAAACCAAAAATAGAAAGAAAAAGCTTCCTAAAAAATCAAATATCCTTTTTTTCACAACAAGATTTATGAGGTACAGGGTCATGACCACTACCGCCCCAAGGATGGCAAGAAGCAAAACGTTTCATTCCTAAACGAAAGCCTTTCCAAAATCCCCAAACCTGAATTGCTTCTATCATATACTGCGAACAAGTAGGAGTATAGCGACAAGAATTCGGAAAATATGGCGAAATAATTCCTTGATATACTCGTACTAAAATGATAAGAATTTTACTGTGAAGATTGGTCATTGTTGTATTCTTTTCTCAAAGGTAACAAGCTCATTTAAAATAATAATCAGCGATTTGAAAATCATTAAAATGTTCGTTCGATTACTTCTAAATATTTATGAGGAGGAATTATAAATTAGTTTTATATTGCTTTAATATCCAAAACAAATCAAAATTTATAACTATGAAAAAAAGAACATTTTTAAAAACAACATCAATGTTGGTGGGCGGCGTCGTGCTTTCACGATTTGTTGCTTGTCAAACAAAAGCCAAAACGAATTTGAAAAACTGGGCAGAAAATTTAGAATACAGTGCTGAAAACGTTTATTATCCTAAAACAGTTGAAGAAGTACAAGAAATTGTAAAGAAATGCGATAGCCTAAAAGCATTAGGTTCTCGCCATTCATTCAATACAATTGCTGATAGCGAAGAAAATCAAATTTCACTGAGAGATTTTAATAAAGTAGTTTCGTTAGATAAAAAAGCCAATACTGTAACGGTAGAAGGAGGGATTAAATACGGAGAATTAGCCCCTTATTTGGAAGAAAATGGCTATGCCCTTCATAATTTAGCATCCTTGCCCCATATTTCTGTAGTAGGTGCTTGTGCGACGGCTACACATGGTTCTGGCGTGAAAAATGGAAATTTATCAACCGCTGTTGTTGGACTTGAGTTCGTGAATGCTGCTGGCGAACTTGTGAATTTATCCAAAGAAAAAGACGGAGAAAAATTCAATGGAGCGGTTGTTGGTTTGGGTGCTTTTGGAGTAATCACTAAAATTACGTTGGCACTTCAACCTAGTTTCAAAATGAAACAAGTGGTTTATCGAAATTTGCCGATGAGTGCTTTGGAAAAGAATTTTGAAACCATCATGTCGAGCGGTTATAGCGTTAGTTTATTTACTGATTGGAAAAATAAAAATATCAACGAAGTTTGGGTGAAAAGTAAAGTGGAAGAAGGTGATACTGCTGAAATTCCAACTGAATTATTTGGGGCAAAATTAGCTACTCAAAATCTTCACCCAATAGAAGAAATCTCTGCTGAAAACTGTACAGAGCAATTAGGCGTTCCGGGCGTTTGGTACGAAAGGATGCCACATTTTAAAATGGGCTTTACACCAAGTGCTGGTAAAGAATTACAATCAGAATACTTTGTTCCTATCGAACACGCTTATGAGGCAATGATGGCGATTGAAAAACTGCATGAAAAAGTTAGTCCGCATATTTTTATTTCAGAAATCCGTGCAATTCAAGCGGATGATTTATGGATGAGTCCTTGCTACAAAAAAACTTGTGTTGCTTTGCACACTACTTGGAAACAGGAAGTAGAAACGGTAATGAGTATTCTCCCGCTTTTTGAAGCAGCATTAGCACCATTTAATGCTCGTCCGCATTGGGCAAAACTCTTTACGATGGAAGCATCGGTTTTACACAGCAGAATCGAAAAACTGAATGATTTCAAAGCTTTGGTGAAAGAATATGACCCAAATGGTAAATTCCAAAATGAATTTTTGAAGAAAAATATTTTCAATAGCTAAAGTACAAACTCATAAAACCACAATGTTTTCTTCTAAAATTTGTGGTTTTATGAGTTTAAGTTAATTATGAATTCAAAGTATGTTAAATATTTGTCAACCTTATGATTAATTGCTGTAGTTGAATATTACACTTCAATTCTGTTAATAATTCCTTGACATTAATTTTATATTATAGAAAAGTGTAGATAATATTAGCGTTGTATTTTTGTATCAGTGAAAAGAGCAAAATACATATCGCTATTGCTAATTATCTGTCTATCGTTCATCAAGGTATTTTTATATACTGATGGCGGTTCTACTGTTTGCAAAAGGGATATTAATATTATTGCACATAAAACCTCCACCTATAAGTATAACGCCCTTCAAAGTCCTGTATCAAAAGCTGAACTTGAAATAGATGAAGATTCAGATGATGAACAAAATTTTAAATTCAAGCAAAATGTTGTCTTTAAAAACTTCTTTTTGAAGACTCAAAAAGTTTTAAATTGCTCAAATTTATCACTCTTTTATTCGTTCGAATATAATTATCCTACCGTTTACTTATTTATATTATTTCTCAAGATTCTAATTTAGGAGTATTCCCAACTTCCCGCAATTCCTTACTCATATACTGCCGTATATGCCATAATTTCTTATTTTAAAACGTCAAAATGATGAAAAGTTTCCTTACTTTTCAACAATCACTAAGATTGTTGGCAATTATCTCTATGCTCTTTTCGGGCGTACAGGTTTTTTCACAAATCACAACTTCTACTATTTCTGGTAGAGTTAAAGACCAAAAAGGTGCTGAAATACCCGGAGCAACCGTTATTGCTGTCCATTTACCAACAGGTACAAAATACGGAGTCGCTTCTAGTGTTGATGGTCACTTTACAATTGCTAATATGAATCCGGGTGGACCGTATAGCTTGACCGTTACTTCTGTTGGTTATAAACCACAAGTACGTGAAGATATTATGTTGAATTTAGGTTCAACCTCTAATTTGGATTTCATTGTGAGCGAAGAAACTACCAGTTTAGCAGAAGTTGTCGTAAAAGCTGATAAAGGTGGAACAAGACTTGGCGCTGGTACTAATATCGGTGAAAATACGATTAAAGTACTTCCAACTTTGAGTCGTAGTTTAACAGATATGACTCGTATGACGCCTCAAGGTAGTTCTACTAATTCATTTGCAGGAACAAACTTTCGTTATAACAACGTAACAATTGATGGAAGTATCAATAATGATGCAATTGGTTTTAGTCCATCTTTAGGTGGTGTAAGCGGAACATCGGGCATGCCTGGAAGTAGTACTCGTACAAACCCAGTAAGTTTAGATGCAATTCAAGACGTTCAAGTGTATGTTGCTCCTTACGATGTTAAAATTGGTAATTTTACTGGAGGTTCAATCAACGCCGTTACTCGTACAGGAACTAACCAAGTAACAGGTTCAGCTTATGCTTTTGGTCGTAATGCTACAATTACTGGTCCTAATAATGCTGGTGATGGGGCAAAAATTCCTAGTGGATATTCTGATTATCAAGTTGGTTTTAGAGTAGGTTTACCAATTATCAAGAATAAATTATTCTTCTTTACTAACGAAGAAATTACTCGTCGTAACGAACCAATTTTTTATGGAGCAGGTGATGCTAATTCATTAATTGATGCTGCAACGGCTAGTAAGATTACCAATTATTTGGTGACGAATTATGGTTTTAACCCAGGTGAAACAAACAGCTACAGTATTTATTCAAGAAGTAACAAATTCTTTAATCGTTTAGATTGGAATATTTCTGATAAACACCAATTGTCGATTCGTAATAATTATGTTACCTCAGAAGCAACAAACTTAGAGCGTGACGCTGCCAATTTCCGTTTCGGAAGTATGGATTTCAGACAAGTAAATAAGCAAAACTCAACAGTTGCTGAATTAAAAAGCCGTTTTGGCAGTGGTAATATTTCTAACAGTTTAGTATTAGGCTATTCAGATATTCAAGATTATCGTGACCCACTTAGTAGCAGTGTTGCAGGAAATGATGCGAATAGTGTTTCATTCCCACAAACTGAAATTGCTTATAATGGTGGTACAATTATCTTAGGTAATGACCGTGAAGCAACAGTTTTTAATATGAAACAAAAAACTTTTGAAATCACTGATAACGTTACTTTCTTCAAGGGAAAACATACATTTTTAGTGGGTACTCACAACGAAATTTATAATATTAACTATGGTTTTGTGAATTCATGGAATGGTCGTATTGCTTACAAGAGTTTAGATGATTTCTTAGCTGGAAAAGTAAATCGTGTACGTGGTTCATACAGTTTTGGAGACAATACTCGTGATAATCTTTACAATAATCCTTATGCGAAATTTACAGTAGGATTGTATAGCGTTTATGCACAAGATGAAATCCAAATAACAGATAGATTCAAACTTTCTCCGGGTATTCGTTTTGACTTAGCAAGTGCTGATTCCCCAACTTTGAGTCCAAAAACTACTTCGACACCGTTGGATATTAATGCTGGAACTACTTACACATCAGGTACGCCATTGAACCAAATTGATAATAAACTTTTCGGACAAGTATTGGTATCACCAAGATTAGGTTTCAACTTTGATGTTAACGGAGATAAATCTGTAGTGATTCGTGGAGGAACAGGAATTTTCACAGGTAGAATTCCATTTGCTTGGTTAGGTTATGCTTTCTACAATGATGGTATTGGATATGGTGCATTTGATATTAACAACCGTGCTACTGTTGCCAATAAAGGTGATGTATTGAAAGATGGTGCTAAAAATTTTGCTTTCAATAATGGTCAAGGAAATCAAACTCAAGTAGATGCTGTTGCGAATAATTTCAAAATGCCACAAGTATTTAGAAATAGTTTGGCTGTAGATTATACTACTAAGAATGGCTATAAATTTACGGTTGAAGGGATTTATACGAAAACAATTAACGATTTGAAATTCCAACAAGTAAACTTGAAGGACTCTGTGAAGTATTTTAGTTATGATACACAAAAGCAAATGCCAATTTATTTATCAGGTGGAGCTACTGGTCAGAAATTAAATACAGGTTTCTCTAATGCTTACGAATTGTCGAATACTTCTCAAGGATATCGTTATAGCTTAACTTTTCAAGTGGCTAAAACATATAAATTTGGTTTGAATTATAACCTTGCCTATACTTATGGACAGTCTTACGATTTAACAAACGGTATTCGTAACTCTATGGAATCTAACTGGCAGTTGAATCAATCTTTAACACCAAACGACCCTAAATTATCGCATTCTAATTTCGATATTCGTAATCGTATCATTGGTTCAGTTGGATATAGCCACAGATGGTCAAATACGCATGCAACTACCATTACAAGTGTAATTTCTGCACAATCAGGTGCGCCATTTACATGGGGATTTGTAAATTCAACCATTGCTAACACACCTCAAGCTGCTGGTTTAGCTTATGTTTTCAAAGACGAAGCTGAAGCAACTAAATATTTTATAGATAAGAAAAATGCTGCGGGAGTTGTTACAGAAACTGCTGCTCAACAGGCTGCTAATTTCATGAATTTTGTAAATGGAGATGATTATTTAAGTACTCGTAAAGGTGATTTTACTGAACGTAACGGTGGTCGTACTCCTTGGAACACAACTATGGATGTAAGAATCTTACATGATATTAAAGTGGGTACAAAAAATACAGTACAAGTAACCTTAGATATTTTCAATTTCACTAATTTATTGAATGCTGATTGGGGTAGAATTTACTTTGCACCAAATACTTTCAACTCAACGGTTGGTTTAGGTTTATCACGTGTGAATTCTGGAACTTCAGCGGATCCAACTTATACATTTACAAAACCAACGTCAACTTATTCAATTGATCAATTATCATCAAGATGGCAAATGCAGTTAGGCTTAAGATACAGTTTTTAAGCAGGTAAGATGAAATTTCTTCTCTGATAATTTAAAGTAAAAGAGGTTGACTTTTGAGACAATCTCTTTTACTTTTTTATGCTTATTCAATCCTCAATACACTTTATTCTCATTTTCTTAAATCTTCACAAAACCAAAAGAGAACTACTCTCGTATATCTGCTAAAATTTCCACATAAAACTATTAGCGATATGCACACAAATAAACTTAAACTGTTTTTAACAGCCTCCGCCTTTGTTGTAGGGTTTGGACTGTCTTCTTGCAAAGACGATGAAGTTACCATGCCAACAGTTATCAAACCAGACCAAACTTTCTATGTACTAGCAGATGGCAAACAGTTGATGAAAATCAATGCCATGAACTCAGAAATGGCGAGTAGTACGACAACCATCACAGGTTTAATGACAAACGATGCTTTATTATCCATCGATTTCAGACCAGCCACTGGCGAATTGTATGGAGTAAGTGCGATGAACAGAATTTATGTTATTAATCAAGAAACTGGAACGGCTAGAGTAATAGGCACAAGCTCTTTAAACCCAATTGTGAATGGTTCTGCTGTTGCTTTGGACTTTAATCCAACGGTTGATAGAATCAGATTAGTAACTAACATGGGTCAAAACTTACGTTTACATCCAGAAACGGGTGCAGTAGCAGCGACTGATGGAAGTATTAATGGCGGAGCGAGTCCAGTTATTGAATCGGTGGCTTATACCAATAATTTTGCGGGAGCAAGCTCAACTGTTTTGTATGATATTGATGCCAAATCGGATAAATTATACAAACAAGACCCACCTAACAACGGAACTTTAGTAGAGGTTGGAAATCTAGGTATTGATATTACTGCTTCGGCGGGTTTTGATATTAATCCTGCTGGTGATGTTGCCCTGACAGCGGTGATGGTTTCAGGAAAATGGGAATTGCATCAAGTAGATATTACGACTGGTAAATTAACAAAATTAGGAAATTTACCTGCTGGCAACATCAATGGTTTGGCGATTCCAACGGCACCAGTTGCTTATGCGGTTGACGAAAGTAATAATTTGTTAATCTTTAATTACTTGAATATCGGTACACCAGTTTCCAAAGCAATTAGCGGTTTACAAATGGGTGAAACCATTTTAGGCATAGATTTTCGTCCTGCTACAGGTCAACTATTTGCTTTGGGTAGTTCTAGTAGATTATATGTATTGAATACTTCGTCGGGTGTGGCAGCAGTGGTCGGTTCAGCACCATTTGCTACTACTTTAACAGGTACTTCTTTTGGTTTTGACTTTAATCCAACCGTTGATAGAATTCGTTGTATCAGTAATACAGGTCAGAATCTACGTTTGCATCCTGAAACAGGTGTTATTGCTGCGGTAGATGGTGCTTTGAATCCAGGAATGCCTTCGGTTACGGCATCTGCTTATACCAATAATTTTGCAGGAGCTACCTCAACAATTCTGTTCAATATTGATATCATGACCGATAAATTGTACAAGCAAGACCCACCAAACAATGGTACTTTAGTAGAAGTTGGAGCTTTGGGTATTAATGTTGAAACGGTTGGAGGTTTTGACATTAGTAGCAGAGGAGGTATGGCTTATGCAGCCTTGAAAGTAGGAGAGAAGTCTGCGATTTATACTATCAATATCACAACAGGTGCTGCTACGAAATTAGCTGATTTACCCAATACCGTTCGTGCTTTTACAGTGGGCACGGGATTTTAATAGTTGATTTAATTCCTTATTTGCTAAAACCCAAGAAGAAATTTCTTCTCGGGTTTTTGTTTTGTTCACAACTGCCTAAATCTATTTGCGTTTTTCTTCATATTTATACGGGAAAATGCGTGAAAAAGATGCGCTAACCTATCTCCGAGGTAGGATGATCCATCTTTTTCATGCAAAAAACCGCAAAAAAGACAAATTGACCTATCTCAGAGATAGCTCGTCCTATCAAAAAGATAGGCTTTTTCTATCTCAAAGATAGATTGCTGGGTGTTTTAGATGGATTTGCCTGTCTTGGGGATGGATTGGCGGGGGAGTTTAATGGAGTCTGTTCACCGAACTGTGTCAGTTTAAATTTAAGTTTATTTTTTTACTTTTACTCAGACACACTTTATTATGGAGACTCCTGACAATTT
>NZ_JBEUMS010000021.1:0-104754 GCF_040543805.1 Arcicella rosea | reverse complement strand
AAAATTGTCAGGAGTCTCCATAATAAAGTGTGTCTGAGTAAAAGTAAAAAAATAAACTTAAATTTAAACTGACACAGTTCGGTGAACAGACTCAACCGTAGGGCGAGTTTCTAAACGCCTAAAATTTAGAGGGAGAAAACATAATTATTCATCATTACTAATATAAATTTTAGACTCTCTTGATTAATTAATATTCATTTTTAGAATGAGTAATAATAAGTTCAGGAATCAACTATTGTGAACGTTACACAAGCTTTGATTTACTTATCAAAAAGGCTACATTTGATATACCAACTGTCTTACACAAGCTCACACTTTTCTATTTAGATTCATGGGAAATTCTATTAACAATCATGGCAATAATAATATCATCCTCCAAGATATAAAAGACTCAACTGTCAACATACATCAGCACTCCAAACCAAAACTTCCCAAACAATTAACAATACGGATGCCTAAGCTTAATTTAAAGGATGTGATTGGGCGTGAAGAAGAAATAGCAGACCTACATCAATCCCTTTTTGAACACAAGCAAGTGGTATTGGTAAATGGTTTGGGTGGTATTGGGAAAACTACTTTAAGCCAAGCTTATTTAACAAAATATGCTGAACAGTATCAACATCTTGCATGGATAAGTGTGAGCGGTTCTTCTTTAGAAAGCGATTTTATCAATGCGGTGCTATTAGACAAAACCTTTGGTATTAAAACCGAAGGGAAAGAGTTGACGGATATTTTCCATGAATTATTGTACGACTTAAAAGCCCTTAATACTCAACCCAATTTACTTATCCTCGACAATGCCGATGCTATTTTATCTGATTTTTATAATAAACTTCCTCAGCAACCCAATTGGCATGTATTAGTTACTTCTCGTGAACAAATTGAAGGTTTTGAAAGCAAAGCAATTGGTTTTCTCAAACCAGATAAAGCCCTTTTGCTATTTCAAAAGCATTGTACAAGGATTACAGATGTTAAAGCCATTGAAAAGCTTTTACAAACCATTGACTACCATACTTTAACCATTGAGATTTTAGCCAAAACGGCTCAATTACAACGTGTCAATATTGAAACATTACAAAATGCCATTGATAATGACATTAGAGCAGGTGTATATATCCAGCACAATCAAGGAAAAATAGATAAAATATTTTCTTATCTCTCTTCTATTTTCAATTTAAGTGATTTATCAAGTACGGAAGAATGGTTAATGAAACAGTTCGTCTGCTTACCCACTGATTTTCATACTTATGATTTAATAAAAGGATTGATTTATCAACAAGAAAGTGAGAAAGAAGCGTTTTTATCAGAAACTTTAGAAAACTTAGTAGATAAAGGTTGGATACTAAAAAACCAAGAAGCAGATAGCTATAAAATGCACATTATTGTAACAGAAGTGGCTCGCATGAAATTAGAACTTGGTATAAATGATGTTAAAATTTTATTGGATAATATCAACCAAAAGCTATCAATAGACGAAACCAAAGACAATCCTGTGGATAAATTTCAATGGATTGATTTTGGCAAAACATTAGAGTCTATTTTTCAAAAAGAAACAACTCCAGAGGTTTCAAAATTGCAAAATAATTTGTCATTAGTCCTGCAAGATTTAGGAGATTATAAAGAGGCTAAACATTTATTAGAAAAAGCACTAATTTCAGATGAGAAAAACTTTGGAGCAGATCACCCAAGTACTGCAAAGATTTACTCAAATTTGGCAACAGCACATCAAGCTTTAGGTGATTATGTTGAAGCTAAAGCATTATTAGAAAAAGCTCTAATTTCTAATGAAAAAAACTTTGGAGCAGAGCATCTTTTTACAGCAATATGTTACTCAAATTTGGCATTAGTTCTTCAGGATTTAGGAGATTATGAAGGAGCTAAAAAAATATTTAAAAAAGCTTTAAGTTCTATTGAACAGAATTTTGGAGAAGCTCATCCCAATACAGCAAAAACTTACTCTAATTTGGCAACAGTCCTTCAAAATTTAGGGGATTATAAAGGAGCTAAACATTTATTGGAAAAGGCTTTGAGTTTGGATGAAAAGAACTTTGGAGAAGCCCATCCCAATACAGCAAGAACTTACTCTAATTTGGCAATAATCCTTCAAAATTTAGGGGATTATAAAGGAGCTAAACATTTATTGAAAAAGGCTTTGAGTTCATCAGAGAATAATTTTGGAGAAGCTCATCCATATACGGCAGTTATTTATTCAAATTTGGCAACAGTCCTTCAAGATTTAAGGGATTATATTGGTGCTAAAGCATTATTGGAAAAGGCTTTGAGTTCAGATGAAAAAAACTTTGGTGCTGGTCATCCAAGTACGGCAAGGGATTACTCAAATTTAGCATTAGTCCTTCAAGATTTAGGAGATTATGTTGGTGCTAAAGCATTATTGGAAAAAGCTCTGGTGTCCAACGGCAAAACCTTTGGAGCAGAACACCCTAATACGGTAATTATTTACTCAAATTTAGGATTAGTACTCAAAGACTTAGGGGATTATTCTGGTGCTAAAGCATTATTAGAGAAAGTTTTGAGTTCAAATGGGAAAAACTTCGGACTAGAGCATCTTAGTACAGCAGGAGCATACTCTAATTTAGGGTTTGTCCTTACAGATTTAGGAGAATATAAAAGAGCTATCGTCTTATTAGAAAAAGCTTATAGGATAGTTCAAAATCATTTAGGTGAACTGCATCCTAAAACTAGGATTGTCAGGATAAATTTAGAATCTGTTCGGCAAAAAGATAAAATAAAAGACAAATAAATTTTAAAAATAAACTATTCAATTTTAAAAAAGATGTGTTATGGAACCCATTACTACAACTGCCATCGCCAGTATAGTTACTTACCTTGCAACAAAATTGAAAGATAATCAATCTGTAAAAACCTTTTTTGATGATTTTACAGAAGCTACTGTCAATTGGATACGTCCTATCTTTTTAAAAGAAGATGGTTCTGAGGAGAAAATTATTCAGAAACTAAAAGAAAACCCCGATAGCCAAGCCAAGCAAGAAGCTGTAAAAGCTGCCATCGCTTCGGAAATAGAAGATAATCCAGAAGCTAAAAAATGGCTACAAGAAATGGCACAAATTATTGCAACAAAAACTGGCAACACTAATACCAACACAATGACTGTAACAGGTGATGGAAATTATAGTTTTCAAGGTATTAGTGGAGGCAATATTGCTATCAACAAAGGCTAGCCAACCCTCTAAGCAACCCGCCAACCCCTCTTTTTCATAGCCAAATCCATCAAAAAGAACCAACAAGCTATCTTTTTAACGCAATTTCAATATAAAACCCGCAAATTGAAATAAGAGGAGATTGGAGCTATTCACATCCTTGCAAAAAGCGATAACTTTGGCTAAGATTTGTAGGAATAGTAGGTTTGTGTTTTAAGCTTTTTTACTTTCGGATGAGTTGATGGAAAATAGAAAGCAGACTTACGGAAGCAAAACCGAAGGTAAACATCGTGTGGAAAAACATTAATTGATAGTCCTGAAATTGCCAGTCTCGCCAAGATGCCCAGCCGAAAAATAGCATCAAAAACAATTCTATGATGGTTAAACTGCTGATGGTGCCTGATAGGTATTTGTTACTTGTCCACGATGTACTTTGGTTGACAATATTAAACTTAGGAGTACGCACAAATGGTGTTTTTCTACCAAAATAGCCTTCTAGTACTGCTAAAGAATTATGTAGCGAAAGCCCCATCATAAAAGATAGAAACAAAGGAAATTTTATCAAAAAGACAGCAAAATGGACAAACTTTCGGTTTCCAAACCAATAAAAAATGGCTAAAAACACTAAGCTTATCTGGAAAAAGCCAATCAACTGAAAGTAAAAATGGTATTGATTTGAACTTTTAACATTACTTTGAATGGCTACACTCAGCACCGATAAGGTCAACATACAAATAAAAGCGGCTGAGTTCAAGAGGTGAAAAAAGGCGTGAATTTTAGTAGTGAATGAAATATTTGTAGCCTTCAAGACATTCCATAAATGTTTGCGAGCACATTCTGCCGCACCCTTCGACCAACGTCTTTGTTGGGTTTTCAGGGCATTCATTTCAATGGGTAATTCTGCGGGAGAGGCTAATGCTTCTAAATAATGAAATTTCCAACCTTTCAATTGCGCCCGATAACTTAAATCTAGGTCTTCTGTAAGGGTATCTGCCGACCATCCGCCTGCATCATTGATGGTATTTTTTCTCCAAATACCCGCAGTTCCGTTAAAGTTGATAAAATGCCCGCCAAAATTCCTCCCCACTTGCTCTACACTGAAATGTGCATCTAAACCAAAAGCTTGCAAATCGGTAATCATCGAAAAGTTTCGATTGAGGTGCGTCCAATGTGTTTGTACCATTCCAATCTTTGTATCTTGAAAGTATGGGATTGTCTTTTCTAAAAAGGTTTTATCAGGCAGAAAATCGGCATCAAAAATGGCAATGAATTCACCTTTGGCAATCAATAATCCTTCTGCCAAAGCACCCGCTTTAAATCCAACACGATTATTTCGCCTGATATGAACAAGGTCAAAACCCAAATTTTGGTAGTATTTTATCCTTTCCGAGATTATTTCAGTGGTTTCGTCGGTAGAATCGTCTAAAATTTGAATTTCTAGGCATTCTTTAGGATAGTTGATTGTACAAACGGCATCAATCAAACATTCTACGACATAAAGCTCATTAAAAATGGGTAATTGAATCGTTATAAATGGTTGGGAAGACTGATTGTTTGCTGAAATACTTTGTATTTTCCTATGCGCCAAAAGATATAAACGTACTAAATCAAGCTGTATGAGACTATAACAGAAAACAAATAAGAGGGGAATTGTATAGAGAATAATGATGAGTTTGTCCAAAATTATAGATACTTAAAAATCCAACTTAAAATTTTATATCCCGCCATGATTGTCCCTTTCAGCGTTCCAGAAACTTTAGAAACTCCAATTCTTGAGCGATAATTAACGGGTACTTCAACCACTTTTAGCTTCATTTTGGCGGCTTTCAATTGCATTTCTACCGTCCAGCCATAAGTAGTGTCTTGCATTTTCATGGCAATGAGCTTTTCAAAAGTAATCGCTCTGAAAGGTCCTAAATCTGTATAAATAACCCCGTAAAATATTTTTATAAGATTGGTAGCAAGCCAATTACCAAAAATTTGTTGTGGAGTCATTGAGCCTCTTTCTCGTTTTCCTAAAGCTCTCGAACCAATTACCATGTCAAAATTTTGTTCGATAATAGGTTTAATTACTGCCGACATTTCTTCTGGATAATCAGAATGGTCAGCATCCATAAAAACCACAATATCTGGCAAGATGTTTTGCTGTTTACAATAGTCAATTCCCTTCAAACAAGCCCAGCCGTAACCTTGTCGGTTTTCGTTTAACACTGTTGCTCCGGCTTCTTTGGCAATTTGGGCAGTTTGGTCATTAGAATTATTATTTACAACAATGATTTCAGCGACCAAGTGCTTAGGAATTTCACGAATTACAATCCCAACCGCATTTTCTTCGTTAAAAGCAGGAATAATGACAACTATTTTTTTCATGGTATTACAAAGATAAACCTTGAAAATTGAGTTTTTTTAGGATTTCCTTGATTAATATTGTGTTAAATTATGAGTTGTCTATCTAATTGACTGTAGTATAACCGCCAACTACTACACTAATCACAATAACATATCTTGAAAATTTCATTTATTGGTTCTGGAAACGTAGCTTGGCATCTATCTCAAGCACTAGAAAACATAGGTCATAGTGTAGAGGAAGTATATAGCCGTAACCCTAAACATACTGAGGCACTTACAAAAGTGCTTTACAATGCAAACGCCCATGATTCATTGGACTTTAGAAATTCCAATGCTCAATTATTTTTTCTTTGCGTTTCTGATGATGCTATTGCCGAAGTTATTAAACATTTGATGCTTCCACTAGATGCAATACTTATCCACACTTCTGGGAGTAAGTCGCTCCACGATATGGATGAATTGCTCCGTGTTTATAGCGATATTCCTATCAAAACTGGAGTATTTTACCCTGTTCAGACCTTCTCTAAAACGTTTCACGTGGATTTTAATACAATTCCTATCTGTATTGAATCCGAAAATGAGACTGTGGAAAACATGTTGATAACTCTTGGTCAAGAACTTTCAGACATTACTTATGCTGTTAATTCAGAAGAAAGAAGGATACTTCATGTCTCAGCAGTATTTGCTTGTAACTTCACCAATCACCTCTTAGGAATTGCTCAAGAACTACTAGAAGAAAACGATTTAGAGTTTGAATTATTAAAACCGCTAATTAAAGAAACTTTCAAAAAAGCCATAGATGCTAAGAGCATTTTTAAAGTACAAACAGGGCCTGCCGTTCGGGGCGATCAAAAAATCCTTAATCAACATTTACTTTTCTTGAAACAACAGCCCGACTATCAACATATTTATCGAGCTTTATCCGAAGGGATTGCTCATCAAAGAGACAAATGAATTTAGAAGCTTTTAAAAAAATTACCACTTTCGTCTTTGATATTGATGGTGTTATGACCGACGGTTCGGTGCATGTACTTGAAACTGGCGAACATTATCGTACTTTCCATATCAGAGATGGTTATGCCATCGAACGAGCGGTACAGGCTGGTTATCGTATTTGTGTGATTACTGGCGGAAAACACGAAGGTGTACGCAAAAGATTACAGAACCTGAAAATTCATTATGTCTTTATGGGTTCTGGTGGAAAAAGTAAATTACAGATTTATCAAGATTGGCTTGCTAATGTAGAAATTCCAGAAGAGAATATTTTATACATGGGCGACGATTTGCCCGATTATGAAGTAATGCTTCGTCCTGATATTTTTGCTACTTGTCCTGCTGATGCCTGTGAAGAGATTCTATCCATCGCCAATTATGTTTCTCCACAAAAAGGAGGAAAGGGTGCTGTAAGAGATGTTATTGAGCAAGTAATGCGTGCAAAAGGAGAGTGGTTGATGTTTTAGGATTAGCTTGTAGCTATGAGTGATTAGATTTGAGCGATATGAATTATATGAATTAATAATTAAAAAGGCTTTCCCTGAAAACAGAGAAAGCCTTTTTATTACTAAAAAACTACTAATCAATTATTTGACATGCTTTTGATATGTTTCTAAATCTTTATCGCCACGTCCAGAAAGATTGATTACTACTACTTCATCAGGTTTTGCGCCTAATTTTGGTAAAACTGCCAAAGCATGTGCTGATTCTAACGCTGGAATAATTCCTTCTAATAAAGAAAGCTCCATTGCTGCATCAATTGCTTCTTGGTCTGTAACGTCAAAGAAGGTAGCTCTTTTACTTTCAAACAAATGAGCGTGCATTGGTCCAATTCCCGGATAATCCAAACCTGCTGAAATAGAATGTGGTTCAACTACTTGTCCATCTTCTGTTTGCATTAAAATACTTCTGCTTCCATGCAAAACTCCTGGTTTCCCTAAGAAAGTAGTTGCTGCTGACATGCCAGAATTAATACCATGACCTGCTGCTTCTGCTGCAATTAATTTTGTTTCTTCATCGTGTAAGAAATGATAAAACGCACCCGCCGCATTAGAACCTCCACCTACGCAAGCAATTACATAATCTGGATTTGTTTTACCTGTTTTCCCTTCTAACTGCCATTTAATTTCTTCGGAAATCACCGACTGAAAACGAGCAACCATATCTGGATAGGGGTGAGGACCCACTACCGAACCAATGATATAATGCGTATCAACAGGATTATTAATCCAGTGACGCATGGCTTCGTTGGTAGCATCTTTTAATGTTTTTGAACCGCTAGTTGCTGGTACTACTTTTGCTCCTAGCATTTTCATACGTGCAACGTTTGGTGCCTGACGCTGAATATCTATTTCGCCCATATAAACGATACATTCTAAGCCCATTAAAGCACAAACGGTAGCAGTAGCCACTCCGTGTTGACCAGCACCTGTTTCAGCAACAATTTTATGTTTGCCCAAACGCTTTGCCATTAATATTTGCCCGATGGTATTGTTTACTTTGTGAGCACCCGTATGGCAAAGGTCTTCTCTTTTTAAATAAACCGTTGTATTATATTTTTCAGAAAGACGTTTTGCCAAAAATAAAGGAGTAGGACGACCTACATAATCTTTCAAAAGAGCATTAAATTCTTCTTTGAAAGAAGGCTCTTCCATGATACTGAGATAAGAGACTCTTAATTCTTCCACGTTGGGATACAACATTTCAGGAATAAATGCTCCACCAAATTGTCCGTAATATCCTTTTTCGTTTACGTTATATATTTCTGGTGCTATCATATTGATGTTAAGATTGCTTCTGTTGGTTTTACTATTTTCATTAATTCACTTAATTTCTCTATGTCTTTCAACGCTGGTGCTATTTCAAATTTACTGTTTACATCCAGCGAATGAATCTTTAAGCCTGCTAACTCCCTAGCTTGGGCGGCATTATCTAAATCTATGCCCCCGGCCAAAAAAAATGGTTTATCGTTATCATATCGGCGTAAAACCGACCAATCGAACGTAATACCGTTGCCTCCTTTCAAATCCCCTTTGGTATCAAATAAAAAGTAATCGCAATAGGGTTTAAAATTGAGTAGTTTACCAAAATTGAATTGATTATCGACCGAGAAAGCTTTGATGATATTTACTCCTTTAAATTTGAGGTTTCTACAAAAATCGGGCATTTCTTCACCATGTAACTGCACATAATCTAAAGCATACTTTTTCACTTTATCCAAAATATATGCTTGCGTTGCATTCACAAAAACACCTACTTTTTTTACCGTATGTGGAAATGATTTTAGCAATTCTTCGTCTAATTCTTCTCCTACAAAACGGCTTGATTTTTCATAAAAAATAAAACCCATATAGTCGGGTCCTAGTTCTAATAACTCTTTGATATTATCAGAGTTACGCATTCCACAAACTTTTAGTCTCATATCTTTGAAGTGGTCAATTAATTATTATTCTATTTATGCTTGATTAATAACAAAGTTAGTGAAAATCAGGGATTTTTATTACTCAAAAATTGAGAGAATCACAGAACATTCATCTATTTTTTCGCATAAACTTGAATTATAATACCGAAACTCAGTGTTTATCAAGAAGGTTTTTCTTTTCTTCTAAACTACTACATTTGCTTTCTCTGTATTACTTACTCATAAAATACAGAAATCAACTCGGCAATGCAGACAGGTTTTGTTTCTCCTTCAATTTCAAAAATACAATTCATCGTTACTTTCAAACCCTTGGGTTGTACTTCTTCAGCTTCTAAAATATTAGCTTTCATACTTACTTTACTTCCCGCAGGAACAGCAGCAGTAAAACGTATTTTATTGGCTCCATAATTCAAACCCATTTTTACAGATTCTACTTTGAAAAGCTCTGCTATAAATTTAGGTGCTAATGCCAAAGTCAGAAAACCATGCGCTACAGTTTGCTGAAAAGGAGAGTACTTCTTTGCCATAGCTTCATCCACGTGAATCCACTGAAAATCATGTGTTGCTTTCGCAAAATCATTAATCATTTCCTGAGTAATCGTTGTAAATTCGGTTGTTCCTATTTCTGTACCGATGCTATTTTTTAGCGCTTGAAGGTCTTTAAAAATTACCATTGTGAATATTTGAGTTGAACATGATGCCCACAATTTACGGCTTTTGAATGAACAATAAAAAAGCCTCCGTTCCCGTAGGTTGGAGGCTCCATATTGCTAGAGGCTAAAAGTTCGAATCTGAGTGACACGCTTAAAATGTACTTTTATTGATAATCAAAGTATTATTGCTGATTTGTTGTGTCAAAATAACGACAAAAACTTGATGGTATTTCTCAATAAAATGTTAAAACTTGTTAACGAAATGTTAAAATGTTTTTGACAAAAATAAAAGTCCCCAAAATTGAATTTTGAGGACCTTGGGAAAGAAAATTATTAGATTTTACTCTTTATTATCAGGTAAGTTTTTTTGATTGAGTTTCATTTGATAGAAGTAAGAAACCAACAATCCCAAACCTCCAAAAATGAAAATCATTGAAAAGTGTGCTACATCATCATCAACATTCAATACGCTTTCCAACAGGCTTCCCATCAATAAACCAATACCAAAACCAATTAAAACAAAGCCCCAACGTAATGAATGGCTTGGGTTTACATTATAGTTTTTAGTGCTTTTTTCAGGTGGAGCGATTCCTTTGGCAATCATTGCCATTTTTTCGTCATTATCGTATTTACGTAAAAATACAATCATTGTGAAGGTGCTGATAATTGCAACAATTGGCACCATAATTCCTACAATTGGAACTAAGCTATCTAAATTTTCCATGTTATAAAAAAGTTTTTGTTTTCGTGAATTTTTAAAATCTTGCCGATATGATGTGATAAACTTGTTTGAGGTTACAGGTATTTTTAAAAATAAAAAATGTTTATCTTGTTGTAACCTTTTCAACTATTGTTGCATCCTATCCATGTGAAAACCAAAGAAACAGATAATCAAATCATCCAACGCATATTAACAGGCGACCAGTCGGGCTATAGAGAGCTTGCCAATCGCCATAAAGATTATGCCTTTACGGTTGCATACAAAATTGTAGGCACACGTGAAGATGCCGAAGAGGTTTCTCAAGATGCTTTTATGCAAGCTTTTCATGCTTTGCCGAGTTTTAATCAAGAAGCAAAATTCACTACTTGGTTCTACAGAATTGTATTTAATGCTGCTTTGATGTTTAAACGGAAAAAAAGTCTTGTGGCAGAAGACATCAGTATTTCGGAAGCTGCCCAACAAGCACCAGCTGATACAAGCGATAATTTAAAAGTAAATGAACAAAAAAAGTATATTCAAAAAGCCTTGAACCAGCTTTCTACCGACGATGTTACGATGATAACCCTCTTTTATTTGAAAGAACAATCATTAGAAGAAATCGCTCAAATCGTTGGAATTTCTGCCGAAACAGCCAAAGTAAAACTTTGCAGAGCCAGAAAACGATTAGCTGAAGAAATGAAAAGGATTTTAGGAAATGAAGTAAGAACATTAATATAAGTTTGATTTTTCAAACGAACAATAATATGAAAGACGAAGAGATTTTTGACATTCTTGATGGAATTGCTTCTGAGGAAACAATTATCCGCCATCAAAATCTATTGTTAAGCGACGAAGCCTATCGTTCTCTTTTTCAAGAGTATGCAGAAACGCACGCTTTGCTCGAAGCAATACCTGTTGAAAAAACTGCCGTTAATTTTACCGATAAATTAATGGATAAATGGGAGTTGGCACAAGCAGAAGTACTTGAAAGAAAGACGAGTAAATTGCCTTTTTACTTTTTAATTGGTGCTGGCATTGTCCTTATCCTTTCATTAATGATGGTGTTTTCTTTGAGTAGTCCTTCTACGATGAAAGTTAATTTGAATCCTGTTTTGAATATTCTTCAAAATAAATTTTTTATCAATGGATTATTGACGATTAACACATTGGTTTTACTAAAGTTTATCGACAAAAAATTCTTGAAACCTTATTTTGAGAAACGCTTTCATGTTGGAAGTTTTTAAGTTAAAGCTTCGTATTCTCCATAAAAAAGGAGTCTTTGTGCGGGACAAAGACTCCTTTTTATTTTAAGCTTAAATACTTTATACCAATAACTTATCTGCTTTCACTGCTTCAAATTCGCTTTTTTCGCTTTCGCACATTGGGCAACAATAATCAGCTGGTAATTCCGAGAATTTTACTCCTGCCGCAATACCATTGACAGCATCACCAAAACGACTATCATAAATGGTAAAGCAAGTTTTACATTGATGTAATTCTACTTCTGTTTCTTCTTTATTTAAAGTCGCCTTTTTCACTACTGTTGTATCTACTTTCTTAACTGCATAGAAGCGTTTTGATAAACGTTGCAAAATTTCAGGAACGTGCGCTCTGTTTACACCTTTCTCAAATAAAGTTAAAGTACGATTGTTCGGGTTAAAATCAACCGTATGATAAATATCAAATACGTGTGAAATCCCCGCAAAAATCTTTCTTTTCTTAATAACTACCGAACCAAATACTTCCGACTTTGAACGTGTCTGAATAGCAAAACTTAAACCAAAAGTACGCACATCTTCATCATCAAATTCACGAATAATGGCTTTTTTCAATGATAAGCCTTCTGGTGATAAATCTTCTACTTGCCAGTTCAATTCATTAGCAGCATGACGAACGTTGATGCCGTACTTACCTAATAGTTTGTCCCAAAGGTTTCTATGCTTATTTTCAATTCCTTTGATAATCAATGACTTCCAAGGCGTTGTACAAATTTGACCAACTTTGGTTTCAAGACATAATTCGCAAATTTCAGATAAAAACTCTATCGGGAAGGTTTCATTTCTTCTATAAATTCCTAACCAAGTTTTTTCTCCGTAACGGTTAAAGCCTTCGTAATAAGGTAATGAAAATTTAGGCAATACTAGCTCTTCAAGGATTACTTGTGAAATAATTTCTCCTTTAGCAATTACTTTTTCATAAACTTCATTTTCGTCCATCTCGCCAGCATTCAAAATTACTTCTTCTATGCGCTTACATACTTTGGGGATTTCTAAAGTATAAATCAAAATCGGAAAGCGAAAAACTTTGTTCGATTGCTTAAAACGCACATACAAATACCAGAAATTCTGAATGGTTGAGGCGATGAAATTCAAATTACCCGTAAAAAATGGTGTGAAAGATTGCTGAGAGTCTGAAATATTGACTTTTAGCTGGGGTTCGTAATCAAAACCATCAAAAATATCTCTATAAATTCCTTCTGAAATCCACTGCCCTGTCGGAAAAACTTCTTCTGCACAATACGAAGAAATAATATTAGGTTTTTTATCTGTATCTTCTTCGAAAGAAATATTAGTTTCGTACAATTTTTTCTTAAATTCTAATATACTACTTCCTCGAACAATTTCTGATTTAACATACATCAACAATTGTTGCCTTGCTCCGAACCTTACTTCTCTAACTCCTGCTGATTTTGCTGCTAAAAGAATACTTTGTAAAGTGCCTGGCGAAACAATTCCACCAGTTAGATTTATTTTAAGTAGTGAGTAATCTTTCATGTTGAATATCATTTAAATAATTTATCAAATATATAAATAATTAGCGTAACATCATAGTGATTTATACTTAATATACTGAAAATCAAATGCGTATTATAAGTAAAATCTTCGTATAACTATTTTAATATTTTATATAAATGTGATTTGTCAAATTGTATTATTCCTATAAATATGATTTTTTTTAGAGGAACTTTCTTGAAAAAGTGAAAATAATTGCTTCTTCATGATTGACATATCAAAATCCTTTTCTAAGTTTACATCGTCAAACGAATGACACGGATAAAATTCTAAGCGCTGAGTTGAAAATTAAAATCAATTTCCTTTTTCAAACGAAAGCATCTTTTATTAAGTGACGTCCAAATAGAAAATACTTTTAATACAGAAAAATAAATTCTTAGAAAAATACAAATTATCCTTTTAATAAATTTCATCATTAATAACAATTAAATAATAAAGTCATGAAAAAGAACACAGTTAAAGCATTTATCGTAGCAGTTACTATGGTTTGCTTATCAAACGTAAATACTTTCGCTTCAAACTTCGACGAATCAGCTAGCCTTGTAAAAAGCAAAATTGCTCAAGTAAATAACTCATTAAGCTTCAATGTTTGGGTTGACAACGTAGCAAGCAAAAAAGTTGTAGTTGTAGTTACAGATGCTGACAAAAACGAAATTCACCGTGAATATGTTGATACTAAAGGTGGTAAATTCGCTAAAACTTTCGATTTCTCTAGCTTAGCAGATGGAAAATATACTATCGAAGTTATCAGCCAAAATGTAAATGTTGTTGAATCAAAATCTTTTGAGATCAAAACAAATCTTATCACAAACCGTGACGTAGTTGTAGCTATCCGTTAATCTTAAAACATTAACGACTATGGCAAAACAGTTTTTTAACCTCTGTACAATGAATTTAGGGAAGTCTGTCTAACGATAACTTCCCTATTTTTATGTCAAATTTAAAATTAAGCTTCTACCAAAGCCTCTTTTAAAGCATTCTCTAAAATAGCTCTTACTTCTGGTCGGCAACTTCCGCAACCCATTCCAGCTCCCGTCTGTGAACACAAAGCTGTGAAATCTTTACAACCGCTTGCAATGGTACTTTTCAAATTTCCTTCGCCTACATTATTACAAGAACAAACCAATTTTCCCATTACTGGGTCAGCTTTTTTGCCACTTCTTAATAATTCTAAACGTTTGTCGGATAATTCTATGCCATTGGCAATTAAATCTTTAAACTCTAAGAATTCAGATTTATCGCCAATCAAAATCGCTCCAACCAATTTATCATTATGAATGATACATTTTTTATAATAGCGTTTTGCTTTATCAATGAAAATAATCTCCTCGTAATCAGGTGATTTAGGCGTATCAATCATTCCTAAAGAACATAATTGTACTCCTTGTATTTTCATGATGTTCATCGAAAGCGAGCCTTTGTAATAACTAGCAAAATCGCCTGCAATATATTTTGCAATGATATCTGCTTGTTGTTCGGCGGCGGCTGTAATTCCCCACATTTGTCCACGCCATTGAGCGATTTCCCCTGCGGCAAAAATACTTTCGTCGGATGTTTGTAGATAATCATTCACCACAACTCCACGATTTACTTCAATGCCAGCGGCACGAGCAATTTCAACATTTGGAGAAGTACCAATGGCAAAAACAGCTACTTGTGCATCAATTTTTCTACCTGATTTTAAACGAACGCCTTCAAATTTATCTGTACCATAAAAAGCAGATACTTCATCATTGAAATAAACATCAATGCCTAAGTTTAATATTTCTTCAGTCAACAATTCAGAGCCTAGTGGGTCTAATTGTCTATCCATAAAACGGCTAATGCGTTGAACAATCGTTACTTTTACATTGATTTCACGCAAAGAAGCTGCCAATTCAAGCCCCAATAAACCTCCACCAACAATTAAAGCATGTGGATTATCTTGTTTTAAAAATGGCATTAAACTATCGGCATCAATACGTGAACGCATATTGAAAATTCCCGGAATTTTTGGAATAGAAGGTGGCATAAATGCTCTTGAACCCATTCCTAGAATCAATCTATCATAAGTATGCTCGTTTCCTTCTGAGTCAACAATGGTTTTATTTTTACGGTCGATATTTACGACTTCAATGCCTTTATGAACATGAATGTTCGATTCTGTAAATTGATCTTCACGCAATTTTACCAATTGCGACCAATCCTGAGCGCCAGAAATATAATCTGGCAACATTACTCTGTTGTAAAAAGGATAGATTTCTTTTGAAAAAACGTGAATTTCATCCGTTTGATTAAGCTCACGATAAGATTTAATGAAGCCTAAACCCGCAGAACCCGCACCGATAATGATAATTTTTTCGTGTGGTTTTACATAAGCTCTTACTTCTACCGCCGTGAATTTAAAATCTGGTTCTTTTGAACGTGGGTCGTATAAACTATTGGTTAAATTGTTTGTTCTACCAAAATCGCTTCCTAAAATTCTACCGAAGTGCATCGGCATAAAACAAACGCCTTTTTTAACATCCGTAGTAACTTTGGCTTTTACTTGTGCTTTTCCACGACGACCAACAATTTCAACAATTTGATTATCAGAAATTTGTCTTTCTTGTGCATCTTCTGGATGAATTTCCAGATAAGGTTGAGCAATGTGTTGATTGAGCTTATTTACTTTCCCAGTTTTAGTCATGGTATGCCATTGGTCACGAATACGACCAGTAGTCATTACCAAAGGAAAATCTTCATTCAGGCTTTCAGAGTGGTTTTCATCTGGTACTGCATGAATTTTTGCTTTTTGATTTAAGGTGTAGAACTTGCCGTCTGTAAACAAGCGTCTTGTTCCGGACTCCTTAAAAGATTTTCCAACAGATTCAGCATTAGCAGGATATGGCCATTGAATGCTTCTATTCTCTTTTAAAATCTCATAATTAAGCCCTGAAATATCAATATTTGTTCCTTTAGTCGAACGACAATGTTCGTCGTAAACCTCAGAAAGAGAAGTGTAATTAAAGGCTTCGCCAAAGCCCATTTTATTAGCGAAAAGGTTAATAATTTCAGTGTCTGATTTTGCTTCGCCAGGAGCGTCTAGCACTTTAGGTAAGTGTGTAATTCTTCTTTCAGAATTAGTCATTGTTCCTTCTTTTTCTAGCCATGCAGCCGCAGGAAGTACAACATCAGCATATTTGATAGTATCTGAACGATTTGAAATATCTTGAACAACTACGAATTTGGCTTTTTCTAAGGCTTTTTCAACCAAAGTAACATCTGGCAGACTTACTAAAGGATTGGTGCAAACTACCCAAATCGCTTTCATACGTCCATCTGCCAAAGCTTCAAACATTTCTGTTGCGGAAAAACCTGGTTTATCCGAAATTTTTGTGCCTCCCCAAAAAGCTTGTACTTCATCTCTGTGCGCTGGATTCAATAAATCTCTGTGCGCTGGCAGCATATTAGCTAAACCACCTACCTCACGACCGCCCATTGCATTAGGCTGACCAGTCAATGAAAAAGGCCCGTTTCCTTCACGACCAATTTTACCCGTAATTAAATGTAAATCAATCAAAGAAAGGTTTTTATTCACACCGATAACAGACTGATTCAAGCCCATTGTCCACATCGATAAAAAGCCTTTTGATTCGTGAATATATTGTGCCGCTAATGTTATTTCTTCAAGCGTAACCCCACAAATTAAAGCAGATTCTTCAAGCGATTTCTGCATTACTTGTGTTTGATAAGCTTCAAAACCGTCAGTATTGTTAGCTATAAAATCTTGGTCAATCCAGTTTTTTTCAATCAATACTCTACCAATGGCATTGGTCAAAGTAATGTCTGTTCCGGGATGAATTTGTAAATGTAAATCTGCTTGACTAGCCGTTTGAGTACGTCTTGGGTCAACCACAATGATTTTTACATTTGGATTCGCTTGTTTGTGTGCTTCTACTCTTCGCCAGATAATAGGATGACACCACGCTGGATTAGCACCTGTTACAAAAAAACAATCCGCTAATTCAATATCATCATAACAAACAGGAACAGAATCTTCTCCCAAAGTAAGCTTATAACCAACCACCGCCGATGACATACAAAGACGAGAGTTGGTATCAATATTATTAGAACCAATAAAGCCTTTGATGAGCTTATTGATTACGTAGTATTCTTCTGTAAGACATTGCCCAGAAACATAAAAACCGACAGAGTCGGGACCATATTTTTGAATAAATGTTTTGAAAATGGCAGCAGTACGGTCGAGGGCAGTATCCCACGATACTCGTTGTAATGGCATATTTCGGTTGAATCTCATTTCTGGATACAGTAATCTATCTGATTGATCCATTACTGTATAATGCAGGTTCATTCCCTTTGAACATAACATTCCTTTACTTGAAGGATGATCTTTGTCTCCTTCAAGATGCAGCCTACCATTGCCTAAATCTGTTACTTCCACACCACAACCAACCCCACAATACGAGCAGGTAGATTTATACTTTTTAAGATTTGATTTACTGCTCATTTCTTTTGACGATTTATAATATTTATTTCAATTTCCAATTTTACTATTATCAGTATAAGCCTAAGAAAAGACTGCTTAACACGCTATTTATAAGCATTTTACCTTTAAAGGCATCGACATAGTTAAATTTTTAATTTTTATAATTATATTTTATTCCTTGTAAAAACATTCGGAAAACAAATTCTTCCACACAACAAACATTTTTTCTTAATCAATCATCAATAAAAAGCTCTCATCGGTTTAAAAAATCAGTTTTATGAAAAAATCAGCGTTTTTTTAAATTTTTTCTTTGTAAAACTGGTCGATGTTACTTAGATTTGTTTAACGTTTATCTCAAAACGCTATACAATATAGCTTTGAAAAAGCTGTTTTGGAATTTGATTTAGCTATTTATAAAATACTTAACCATTCCAAAATCTCATTACCTAGATGCCTCCGCCAAGGTTTAGGGACAAATCCCGAAGTTCAACACTTCGGGATTTTTTATTTAGTCTTCAATAGAGAACTTATCAAACAACAAGCTCAATAATTCGTCATGAACTCTGATGTACTCTGGGTCATGAGTAATATCTTTTTTGTTTCTTGGTCTTGGTAAATTGATGTCAACAATTTTCTTGATAGTTGCAGCAGGACCATTGTTCATTACAACAACTTTATCTGCTAAGAAAATAGCTTCTTCAATATCGTGCGTAACCATTACAATCGTTTTATTACGATTATCCAAATTCCAAAGTTTCAATAATTCAATGTGCATTGAACCTTTCGTAAGGGCATCTAAGGCTCCGAATGGTTCGTCTAACAAAAGAATACTTGGGTTGATGGCAAAAGCACGAGCAATGGCTACACGCTGTTTCATTCCTCCCGATAATTGACCTGGCAACTTATCCTTGTGCGGTGTTAAATTCACCATTTGGATGTAGTGATCTACAATCTCATGCTTCTCTTTAGAATTCTTATCTTTGAAAACAGAATCAACTGCTTCATAGATGTTTTTGTAAACCGACATCCAAGGTAATAAAGAGTAGTTTTGAAAAACGATTCCTCTGTCTGGACCTGGTCCTTTTACGATATTTCCGTTGGCAATTACTTCACCAGACGATGGTGTTACCATCCCTGAAATAGTATTCATCAACGTTGATTTTCCACAACCAGAATGCCCAATCAAGGCTACGATTTCACCTTTTTTTACTTCTAAACTAATGTCTTTTACCGCAGTAAAAGTACCTTTTGAACCTTTGAATGCTACCGTAACGTCTTTAATATTGATAGCAGTTTCACGGTTATTTATTTTATGGAAGTCATTCGCTGAATCAGCTAATTGACTTGGATTTACGATGTTAGTCATAGGAAATAATGATTTTGATGTTTGAATGAATATTCAAAATATAATTTCTTCGGCTTATTTTTTATCCCAAGAAAAAGCATTTTGTAATCCGTTGAATGCTTTATCGAACAATAAACCAACTGTTCCGATAATAAGAATTGCGACCAAAATTCTTTCCAAAGAAAGACCATTCCAACTATCCCAAACAAAAAAACCAATACCTACACCACCTGAAAGCATTTCGCCCGCAACAATTACTACCCAAGCAATACCGATTGATAAACGTAAACCAGTAATGATGTGTGGAATGGCAAAAGGCAACATAATTCTCGTTAAATATTTCCATTTCGAAAAGCCGAATGCTTTTCCTACATTTTTATGATCATCTGGAATACTTGATACTCCAAAAGCTGTATTAATCACTGTTGGCCATAAAGACGTAATAGCGATGATAAAAATCGTTGCCCCATCAGAAGCTTTGAATGCTAATAATCCTAAAGGAAACCAAGCCAAAGGCGATACTGGACGAAGGATTTGTACAATTGGGTTTAATAATTTCATCCCAATCTTTGTTGAACCCATTAACAATCCCATCGGAATGGCAATTAAGCTTCCCAAAGCAAAACCTGTTGATACTCTTCCTAATGAACTTAATAATTGAATTCCGATTCCTTTATCGTTTGGTCCATAATCATAAAATGGATCTGCAATAAGTTCTTTAAAGACAATCCAAGTTGAAGCTGGATTAGGAATTTCGGCTTTTGTGATGACTGAAATTAGATGCCAGATACCTAGCAGAATTATCATGCTTGCCACAAAATATATAAAGTTGATGGCTATATCTTTAATTGAAACTGATTTCATAATCTTGGTGCTTGTTATCAATTATCGGTTAACACTAAAAATATTAACCGATAATCGCTGACAAACTTTATTTTTTTGTTGCTTTTAAGTAATCGTCAATATTAGCTGGGTCGAAAACAACATCATAAGTAGTTTTGAAAGGCTTCATATCCACTTGAACTGGAACACTCATTTCTTTAGCTACTTCTGCAAACAAATCATCAAGAATCAATTTTTCGGCAATGGCTTTATAACTTGGTTCTGCTTTTAAATATCCAAAGCGAACATATTGTGCCAAAAACCACATAGCGTGAGATTTACGAGGAGTATTTACAACACCATTGTTATAGAAAGTCATGTAATCTCCTTTGTATTTCTGAACGCCTAAATCACAACCTAAATCACTTGAGCCTAATAAACGAGCCTCAATTACTTGTAATGGAGCATTTACATAATATGGTTTCGTTAACCAGCTTGCTGCTTTTTTACGATTTCCCATATTATCTAACCATTTGCAGGCTTCTACAATCGCTTTCATTACTTTTTTCAAATCTTCTCTTTCTTCAGCTGCAAATTTCGAATTTACTACCAAAGCTTTCTCAGGATGATGTTGCCAAATATCTTGTGAAGCAATGTGTGTAAAACCAACATTTTGTGCTGCCGCAACACCATTCCAAGGTTCGCCAACACTAAAACCTTCCATGTTATCAACACGCATATTGGCAACCATTTGTGGCGGTGGAATAGTGATAATACCAACCGACTTTTGATTTACGCCTGCTGCTGCTAACCAGTTTCTTAACCAAATATCATGTGTTCCACCCGGGAAAGTCATCGCAAATGTTACTTCTTTTTTAGTTTTAACATCTTTGATGGCTGCCGCTACTTTGTTCATTTCTTTATAACCAACCAAACCACAGAAATCTTTTGAAAGTGTAATGGCTTGACCATTGTTGTTCAACACCATAGCGATTTTCATTTCTGAGCCTGCTTTTCCACCAATTCCAGTATAAACTGAAAGTGGCATCGAAAATAAACAGTGTGCACCGTCTAATTCACCATTCAATACTTTGTCACGGATATTTGCCCAAGAGGCTTCTTTTGAAAGTTCTACATCAACGCCATATTTTGCGAAAAGACCTAATTCTTTTGCAGCTACAAGTGGCGCACAGTCGGTAAGTGGAATAAATCCTAATTTAATTTTTCTAGCTGGTGGATTCATTCGTGATGCTGAAACTGCAATGGAAAGTACCATCAAACAGATTACAGCAATTGAGTTTTTTAACAGAGTTTTCATATTTTTTTGTTTTTTTATTTAAGAATACTTCTCGTTTCGACCCCCATCGAATTGAGAAGCTATATTATTGAGTGATTTAGCGATTGAGTGATTATGAGTTGTGAATTGTGAGTGATGAGTTGTGATTAAAATATTGTCATCTAGTCTTTTAATCAAAAATGACATCATTTAGATATAAAATGCTTAATAGCAACATAAGTATCTATTTTTAATAATCACTAATTCACTCAATCACTAACTCACTAATTATTTTATCGCTACTGGTTTAGTGTAAAAGAAATCTGGACGAATGTTAATCATGGCATAAAACCATGTTCCAGTTTTGTTAAAGTTATTAGCTGCAACATCGGTAGTGGCTTGTCCTTTTGCAAATGGCATATTGGCGGTTGCCATCATAACAGAATAGCCCAATTCAAGGTTTGTGAATTTATTCATATTGTAATTCAATGTGAAATCAATTTCATTCCCTAAATCTGTTCCTACCAATGTTCCATCACCTTTTGTTGTTGCTTTGTTCAATGCAAATGAATGATAATCAACACCAACCGTTACGGTGTTTGTTGTATATTTTGCTTTGAAATATCCGTTATTCAAACCTCCAGCAGGCGAGTTTGTGCCTACATAGAAGTAATCCATATATCCCCAGTGTTTGTGTGGCGTTCCGTAAAGTGGGTCGAAGCGATTATTTTTTCCAGTCGAAGCTTTGTAATTGTTCGTCGCACTTGTACCATCGTTTCCAGAAAGCACATCGTATCCTAAAGTAAATGCCCATCTACTTTTTTGATAAGTAGCAGCCAATGTGTAGTGATACGCATCCATGTCATTTCCTTCACGGTCTTTACCCGTTTGTCCGTAATAAGCTCCTTGTAAAGCGATTTTTCCAAAACCTGAAGCATTACCAATCGTGTGATTAATCATCAAACCATACGTTGTACGACTACGTGACTGTCCGTAATCGAAAGCATCAGTAGCACCAGAAGCAACGAACCTTCTACCATAAACGTAACCTGTAGAAGCACTTCCAACTGAATCTAAACGATAAGCACTGAAATCATCTTGGAAAAATAGACCAGAGAATTTAGTTTGGTTAAATTTTCTACTGATATAAACACTTTTGAAAGACTTATAATCTTGAGAAGCGCCATTGGTTGATGGAGGGTTAATCCATGCCAAAGCACCACCTGTTTTTACTGAATTAGCTCCGATTCCTCCGCCTACAGTCAATGGAATAATGCCTGCAGGTGTTGGTACTAAAACGCCAGTTGAAGTTCTTGTTGTTGGGCTTAAATTAGCTGGTACATAACCTGTGCCAGTAATACCAAAAGCGTCAGCATTTTGGTTGAAAGCCAAACCAACATCAAATTGCCATCCATGATGTACTCCTTTTAGTAAAACCATGTCATGACGGCGACCTTGTTGTAACCAATCAAGGTTACCAATTAAACGAACGTCATCATAAATCAATTCTTGACGACCAATTTTGATACTCAATAAATCAACTAATTTGAATTTAATCGTAGTATCAGCTTTGTTAGCTAAAGTTACTTCTGCCCAACCTTCATGAAGCATCAATTTTGCTCCATCTGCATTTGAAATAGAAGAAGCATCTTGTCCCCAAACACGTACATCTTGAACAGCAGCACCAAAAGTTACTCTGTCCCATTTATAACCAAAGTTTAATCTTGTTCTTTGAGAAGTAAAAGCAGCTGATTTAGCATCGTTTGCCACTAAATTTCCCAAACCATTTCGTACTTCTGTACGAGTTCTCATTTGCCCTTGCAAAGTGAACTGAGCTTTTGCGATGAATTGGGTAGAAGTACCCAAAAATAAGACCAAAGCAAGTTTAAAAATGTAAGATTTTTTCATACTTTTGTGATTGATTGTGAAAAATTTTAACAGAGTTTACGCAATTTCGCCCGAACCGAGACCCCCATCTCGTTCGGGTTTTTCTTTATTTTTTAGTCGATAGCCCCCACTATCGATTCAAAATTCTAATCATTTTAGAATGGTTAATAGCACAATATTTCAAATAACGTTTCCTCAAAAATTTGAGATGGCTTTGCAAGCACTTCTGCTTGCAAAGTTTGGTCTAAAGAGGTGTTAAGCTACTTCTAACGTTTGTTCTGTTACTGGTAATGCTTTTCTGTCGAATTTAATGAGTGCTGTTAATCCCCCAATCACAGCTACACTTATTCCAATATACATGAATGCCTCAGCATAAGTAATCGTTTCTGATTTGAATAAAAATCCAGCAAGTACTCCACCTAAATTTCCGCCTGCACCTACAATTCCTGCTACTGAACCTACATTTTTTGAGTCTATAAAAGGTACGATAGCATAAGTAGCACCGTTTGCCATTTTCAAGAACATTGCAAAACCTAACATCGCCATTACTGCAAAACCAATTGAACCTGTTTGTGCAAATAACATGATACCTAAGCCTTCCATCGCTAATAAACCAGCTAATAACCAGCCTTTTCCTTTCATGCCATAGGTTTTACCTACTTTATCTGCAACAATTCCTCCGATTGCTCTAGCGAAAAGATTCATGAATCCGAATGCTCCAGCTAAAAGTCCTGCTGTTTTCAAATCGCAAGAGAAGTTTTCTGTAAAATATAGTGCGGCTACGTTATCAAATGTAATTTCAATTCCGAAACAAGCGCCATAAGCTAAAAACAATATCCAAGTACGATAATCAGATGCTGCTGAAAAGAAAGAACCTTTTTGTACGGCTTCTCTTTTAATATTAGCATAATTTCCAGCAGGAGTATCTTGTGTAAATCTGTAATAAACAAATGACATGACTAATAAAATAGCACCTGGAATTACCATTGCATATCTCCAAGCATCATGATTTACATAACCAGCACCCACGAAAGCTGCAAAAACCAAAGGCATTACCATGTTTGTGATTCCTCCGCCAAGATTCCCCCAACCTCCAGCTACTGCGTTGGCTGTACCTTTAATATTTGGAGCAAACATTGCAGAAGTATGATATTGCGTGATAACGAACGATGCGCCAATTACACTAATTGCTAGTCTGAAAAGTAAAAATGATTCGTAACTATTTGCTAAACCGATTGTCATTACTGGAATTGAACCAATTGCCAACAACCAAGTATAAGTAAGTCTTGGACCTAAAGTATCGCATAAACGACCGATGATTAAACGGGCAAAAATCGTTGCAGAAACTGATGCGATGATGATGTTACCAATTTGTCCTTTTGTTAAGCCTAAATCGTCTTTTACGATTTTCATCAATGGCGCAATACCAAACCAACCAAAGAAACAGAAAAAGAATGTAATCCAAGTAATGTGAAAAGTTTGCATTTGAATTCCTTTGAATGAAAATACATTCAATGAATCAAGCGGCTTGTTTGTACTAATATTTTTCATAACCTTTTTGTAAAACAGAGAAATCATCTTCTGTGAATTTCTCCGATTTGTTAAAATCTATCGCCCCCACGATAGACTTTTTTCAACGGATGCTGAAGGGAAGAAAAAAACTGATTGTGTAAATTTTAATTATTAATAATAAAATTCGTTTACTTAATTATAGCTTGTTGCTCAAAGCCAATTCATCACTAAATTTTTCAATAAATGAAGGATGCAAACTCACCACTTCACCGATAACAATCACAGCAGGATTTGAAATTTGCTGTTCTTTAACAATTGGAATAATAGTAGATACCGTACCGATTGCGAAATTCACATTATTACGAGTACCGTTTTGTATAATTGCGATGGGTGTTTCACTTTTTCCATTCATTGCGAACAATTCACAGATTTGAGTCAACTTACTCATTCCCATCAAAATAACCACCGTTGCTGTAGATTGCGCTGCCAATGTTATATCTTTTGATAACTCCCCAGCTTTTGTTGTTCCTGTAATTACCCAAAAGCTTTCTGAAAAACCTCTCGTTGTTACTGGAATACCGATAGATGCTGGTGCGGCAATCGCCGAAGTAACTCCTGACACTACTTCGCATTCTATATTAAAATTTCTTGCGTATTCTATCTCTTCAAAACCTCTTCCAAATACAAATGGATCGCCACCTTTCAATCTCACAACGTGCCCATACTCTAAAGCCAAACTAACAATCTTTTGATTAATCTCGTCTTGTGTATAAACATATTTCCCTAAGCGTTTTCCGACATAAATACGAAGTGCCTTTGGATGAGCAAACTCTAATAACTCTTCATTTGCAAGCGCATCATACAATACTACATCCGCCGACTTAATTGCACGAATCCCTTTTACAGTGATGAGATCTATGTCTCCCGGGCCGGCACCAATTAAAGTTAATCTTGGAATATTCATATTTTAGTATTTTATACTTGAACAATGATGATTATAAATACTCAGTTGTGATTTCGATACAAACATGGCACATAATTGTTAATAATCAAAATAAAAGATTCAAAAATTATTAATTTTCTCAAAAAATTTGCAAAATCACAAAAAATAGGTTTAAATTTGAACATTAAATAAGCATTTTTACGCATTTTTAAGAAAAAGTGGTTTATATTTAAAGTACAATTATTAAAATTTATATTTTTTCTAAAAATAGTTATAAATACTCATTTTCATACAAATACAAATACTGATTTAAGGTTTTCAAATAAATACTTAGTCATTAGAAAACATCAAGTCATTTTGTATAAGTATTAATCATTAAAAGTGTCAATCATAATCTTGTATCATTTATGAAAAAGAAAATTGTCGTAGTGGGGAACGGCATGGTCGGTTATAAGTTTTGTGAAAAACTTATTTCAAAAGATGTGTCTAAAAGTTTTGATCTGGTCGTTTTTGGCGAAGAGTCTCGCCCCGCTTACGACCGTGTACACTTGTCAGAATACTTTGCTGGTAAAACCGCAGACGATTTGACAATGGCACCAAGCAGCTGGTACAAAGAGAATGGTATTACACTTTATCTTTCAGACCCAGTTGTTGATATTGATAAAGATGCTAAAACGGTACGCTCTCATCATGGAATCGTTCTTAATTACGATTACTTGGTATTAGCAACAGGTTCTGCGGCATTTGTGCCACCGATTCCTGGTGTTGAAAAAGATGGCGTATTTGTATATAGAACTATTGAGGATTTAGATTTGATGCAGTCACATGCTAAAACTGCTAAAAAAGGTGCAGTAATTGGTGGTGGCTTATTAGGATTAGAAGCAGCAAAAGCTTTATTAGATTTAGGATTAGAAGAAACACATGTAATTGAATTTGCACCAAGACTAATGCCAAGACAAATTGATGAAGCTGGTTCAAAAACACTTCAGACAAAGTTAGAAGCGTTAGGGTTACAGATTCATCTGAATAAAAATACTCAGGAAATTGTTGGAGATGGCATCATCGAAGGAATGAGTTTCGCTGATGGCTCTAAGCTTGATGTAGATATGTTAGTAATTTCTGCTGGTATTAAACCACGTGACGAAGTTGCCAAGATTGCTGGATTAGAAGTAGGTTCTCGTGGGGGTATTATCGTAAATGATAAACTTCAAACATCAGATCCCAATATTTTTGCAATCGGCGAATGCGCATTAGCACATCACATGATTTATGGTTTAGTTGCGCCGGGTTACGAAATGGCCGACGTTGTAGCAACTTCAATCATTGGTGGCGAAAAAGAGTTTAAACCTTTTGATATGTCAACCAAATTAAAATTAATTGGTATCGACGTAGCAAGTTTTGGTGATGCTTTCATTCAAGAACCAAATGCACAAACTATCGTATTTGAAAATACTGCAAAAGGTATTTACAAAAGAATCAATATTTCAAACGATGGCAAGTACTTATTAGGTGGTATTTTGGTTGGTGATGCAGAACAATATAATATGTTATTGCAAAACACTAAAAACAAAGTGCTTTTACCTGCCGACCCAGAAGATTTGATGTTGGGTTCAAGAGGTGGAGGTGAACATGCAAGTTCTGGCGTATTGTCTTTACCAGACGAAGCTTTGATTTGTTCTTGTGAAGCAGTAACCAAAGGTGGAATTTGTCACGAAATCATCGAAAATAAAGTAACAACACTTGATGGCATCAAAAAATGCACAAAAGCTGGTACTGGTTGTGGTGGTTGTGTGCCAATGGTGAAAGATTTGATTAACGAAACGATGAAATCGCAAGGTGTTTTTGTAAGAAACGTCCTTTGCGAACACTTCGACTATACTCGTCAGGAATTATTTGATTTAGTAAAAATCAAAGGCTACAAAACTTATGACGAAGCTTTAGATAATTTAGGAAAAGGAGATGGTTGCGAAATTTGTAAGCCTGCGGTGGCTTCAATCATTGCAAGTTTATGGAACGAAATGATTTTGGAAAAAGGTAACGCAACCGTTCAAGATTCTAACGACCGCTACTTAGCCAATATCCAAAAAAATGGTACTTATTCGGTAGTACCAAGAATTCCGGGTGGAGAAATTACTCCTGAGAAATTAATCGTTATCGGACAGGTTGCTCAGAAATATAATTTATATACTAAAATCACGGGCGGACAAAGAATTGACTTATTCGGTGCACACGTAAGCGACTTACCAGACATCTGGGAAGAATTAGTGAATGCAGGTTTCGAGTCTGGTCACGCTTACGGAAAATCTTTAAGAACCGTAAAATCTTGCGTAGGTTCTACTTGGTGTCGTTTTGGTGTACAAGATTCTGTATCGTTTTCTATTGAAGTTGAAGAGCGTTATCGTGGTTTACGTTCTCCGCACAAGTTAAAATCAGCGGTTTCAGGCTGTACTCGTGAATGTGCCGAAGCACAATCAAAAGATTTCGGTATCATCGCTACAGAAAAAGGTTGGAATTTATATGTGTGTGGAAATGGTGGTGTAAAACCTCGTCACGCAGAATTATTAGCTACTGATATTGACTCAGCCACTTGTTTGAAGTACATCGACCGTTTCTTGATGTTCTATATCAAAACGGCAGAGCCACTTACTCGTACTGCCCCTTGGTTAGATAAAATGGAAGGCGGCATCAACTATTTGAAATCAGTAATTATTGATGATGCTTTAGGAATGAACGAACAATTTGAAAAAGAAATGCAGTTTTTGGTAGAAGCTTACAAATGCGAATGGAAAGAAGTAGTAACCAATCCAGAACTTCGTAAGCGTTTCACACACTTTGTGAATGCTCCAAAAATGAAAGACCCTTATGCCAAATTTGAACCAATGCGTGATCAAATCAAGGCAGCAGAATGGAAGTAAAATAGTTTAATTGAATGAGCTTTTGGGCAATTAATCTTCAAAAGTTCATTCTCAATTCACTCAATCATAATTACAACAATGATAGCAGAACAAACAATCACTTGGCATGTAGCATGCAGTGTTGAAGATATTCCAGAAAACGGAGGCGCTTGCGCTTTGATTGAAGGCGAACAAATTGCCATTTATAATTTTACTCGCCGTGGCGAATGGTATGCTACGCAAAACCAATGCCCACACCGTCAACAAATGGCGTTATCGAGAGGAATGATTGGCTCGACTGGTGCGGACAATGAACCAAAAGTAGCTTGTCCTTTCCACAAAAAAACCTTCTCATTACAAACTGGAGAATGTTTAAGCGGCGATGAATACACTATTAAGACTTACCCAGTCAAAGTAGAAGATGGGCAAGTATTTGTGGGTGTCTAGCAAGAAAGATTTTACAAATTGATATTCACAAAAACTTGCGAATTATCAGTTTGTAAAATCCCATTACATGATTTTTCAAAGAAAAATTTTCAACAATCTCACAATCAGCAAATTACTTGAAAACTATAAATGATTTTTTCCGAAAGTTTGGTATATTTCAAGTTATGAAGCCACTTGATAGTCAAATTTTCCACAGACTTACTCGCCTCTATGTGATAGCCCTCACGATGGTGGCGTTGCTTTCTATGTCTGGACAAATTATTATTCAAGTATTTCTGAATTCGTTGATTGATGATTCACATGTTGTCAATATTGCAGGGCGCCAAAGGATGTTGAGCCAAAGGCTTTCTAAAACAGCCATTTTGTTGTGTCGTCCAGATATTTTTCAAGCCGATGCCGAGCATTATTCGGAAGATATTAAAGAAATTATCACTTTGTGGGGACAAAGCCATGAAGGACTAAAAAACAAAGATTTAAAAACCGACGGTAAAACTTATACCGTAAGAAATAGCCCTAAAATTGATAGCATGTTTCGAGAAGTAGATCCTATTTTTCAAACCATTTTATCAAATGCTAAATTAATCAGCGAGCGCATCAATAAACCTGTGAGTAATCAGGACGAAACCATGCGTGCTGCATTACATCAAGTATTAGTAAACGAAAGACTTTTTCTGAAAATGATGAACAAAATCGTTTTTCAGTACGATGTTGAATCAAGAGCAAGAGTTGATACGACGAAACGAATTGAATTGATTTTATTCATCATTTTGTTCAGTATTCTTATTTTAGAAGGTTTTGTCATTTTCCGTCCGATTGCCAATTATATTCGACTTGTCATCAAAAAATTGACAGATTCGGAAAGTGAATTGCGCCAAACCAATGAAACACTTCTCAAAACTCAGCAAGCTTTGGTACAAGCTACAGAAGAGAAGTTTAAACTACAATTAGCTGAAGAAAAAGTACGTTCTGCCTCCTTGATGGAAGGGCAAGAAATGGAACGTAAAAGATTAGCCAGAGAATTACACGATGGAATCGGACAAATGTTGACGGGTTTACGATTGCATGGAGAAAAAGTAAAAAGCTTTTCATTCATCAATCCTAAACAAGATAAATCATTTGATGAATTACAAAAACTGATACAAGAAACCATCGAAGCTACCAGAACTGTGGCATTTAATTTAGCGCCTTCTGTACTGAGTGATTTTGGCGTAACGCCAGCCATCAGAATCTTGACAGAACAAGTAGGCAAAATGTCGGGTATCAGTATTGAGTTTCAAGAAAAGAAAATTCAACGATTACCAGAAGGAGTAGAAGTATGTCTTTATAGAATCACACAAGAAGCGATTCATAATGCAGTAAAATATTCAAAGTCGGAAAAAATAAAAGTAGAAATAGCAGAGAATGAGGGTTCTATTCGATTAACTATTTCTGATAATGGAATTGGTTTCGACTTGCCAGCCATCCGAAAATCTTTGGGCGGTAGCGGTCTGAAAAATATGCAAACAAGAGCCGAATTATTAAATGGTACTTGTAAAATTCAATCAAAAACAGGAAAGGGGACTAGTATCTTAGTTAACATTCCGATTGCCACAAACAACAAACTAATTACTAAGCGGAGAAAAAATACTGAAAGAGTATCCTAGTACTTAAGTTGAATATCTTAAAAAAAATTAATAAATTCAACATTAAAAGCATTAGCAATTTCTGGTACATAAGTATTTTATAATTACTCTCTGTATATAATCAACAAAAATTATGAACCCAATTACAGTATTATTAGCAGATGATCACGACGTTGTCAGAAAAGGGATGAAGATGCTCTTGGAAGACGAAGAAAGCGTGAAAGTAATCGGAGAAGCTTCTGATGGCTTAGATGCCATCGAGAAAGTAAAAGCTTTGTCACCCAATGTTGTTATTTTGGATTTGACCATGCCTAAAATGACAGGCATTGAGGCTGCCAAAATTATTTCAGAAGAATATCCTGAAGTACGCATTCTTATTTTTTCAATGCACAACAACCGTGAATATATCATCAATTCTGTTGAAAATGGTGCTAGTGGTTACTTGTTAAAAGATACTGGTAAAGAAGAACTCATGCGTGCGATTAATGTAGTTTCGGAAGGAAGAAAGTATTTTCCACCTGAAATTTCAGAAGTTATTATCGACGAACTTCTTTCAAAAACAACCGGAAATCAACCTGATACAAGCAGACCGATTTTCCAAAAAATCACCCCGAAAGAAAAACAAATCTTAGAACATATCGTACAAGGCTACAATAGTCGAGAAATTGCGGATAAACTATTCCTAAGTATTCGTACTGTTGATAATCACCGTGCGAACATGATGAAGAAAACTAAAGCAAAAAATACAGCAGATTTAGTAAAAATGGCGATTGGATAATTATCGTTTCAAATAAGATAACCGTTTCTTTTCATCCATTTTTTCTATCGCATAACGAAGCATCGTTCTTGGCATTTTTGTGAGGTTTTCTTCTAAAAATTCCTCCAAAGCCAATTCATCTCTTTTTCCAATCTCACGTAACATCCATCCACAGGCCTTGTGCATCAAGTCGTGTGGATGAGTGAGGAAAAGTACAGAAAGCTTAAAACAATCTAAAAACTGACCTTTTCTGATAAAAGCCATTGTAGAAACTACGGCTATTCTCTCAGACCACAAATGTTTACTTCCTGCTAATTCATAAAGCACCTGTCGGTCTTTATTGAGTAAATATTCTCCTAAAATTTTATAACATGAACAATCAACCAAATCCCAATTATTGATTTGGTGAAGATTATTCAGATAAAATTCAACGATTGTTGTTCTTTTCTCTTCGTCCGCCTTTTGAAATTGTTCTACCAAAATCATCAAGCCTGTAAATCTAAATTCATGAATTTTATCGTCTAATAAAATCTGAATATCAGCAAGAGTTATTACTTTCCAAAACTCTTTCACCAAAGCCCTTACTTCTGGATTTGTAATACCAATAAAAATATCGCCTTCGCCATATTGACCTTCGCCTGTTTTGAAAAAACGAGCCGTTTGTATAGCTCTTTCTGGTTTAGCGAGGTTTAGGAGTGCTTGTTTGAGGTTTGCTAACATGACTTGAATCTACAATGACTATTTTACTAACACTATTGAAAGGGACGATTTCCGTCGTTTTTGTTTCGGGATGATACAAGAAAATAAAGTTGCTTGTTGTACCAACTAAAGTAGGAAAAGGTGGCTTAACACTTTTGTTATCCGAATTATAATATACCTGTACTACTTGTCCTTTTCCTGTTTTTATTTCTTTGCTTTTATATCGTGCATAAAAATATGCAGACTCTGGAATATACACCAAAAGAACCATCATATAGCCCCAGAAGTAATAATTCCCAGTTTGTTTAAACCATTTATTCCACCTTTTTTTCTCTTGTTTGAGGAAATAATTGGGAAATTTAGTCATTAACCATTTATTCAAATAGTAAATCAAAATGGTTAAAATGACCGTCAATACACTAAATAATAAGTAAAAAGGGTCTTTGAAGGCAATCAGAATAAAGTCACTGATTTGAGAGTAATCCAGAATATTAATATCAAACACAAGGAAATATGCTCCACTAAAAATCATTCCGATAGCCGTAAGAATTAAATAACTAACAGTAAAGAACAAGGTTTTATCATGTTCAAAAATCTTGAACATCTTTTTTACTTTCTCCTCAAATTCAGTATGTGCTATAAAGCTTTGCGACTGTGGTGTAAGCATTGCATTGAATTTTACTCCAAAATCTTTCTTATTATCTTCTTCCTCGTCTTGGGTCTTCACGTTTTGTTTTGCCAAATGTTTTTTTACGAGCGTCTTTTCCTGCTGTAATGTGCTGTTTTTTATTCTTTACTTCTTTTTCTTTAGCTTTTACTTTTCGGTCTTTTTTCTCGTGGAAAGCACCTTTAAAATCTGGGTCTTCACGTTTTTTCTGTTCATCAATTTCACGTAACATAATTTGTTTTTCAACAAATGGTGTTTGTAATACTTCTAATTCTACAGGAAGTGCCTCACGTGGAATTGGCATTTTGATAATTTTTTCAATTTTGCCAATGTGATATTCCTCCGCTTCGGTCATAAAAGTAATGGCTTCGCCTTTGTTGTTAGCACGACCAGTACGACCAATTCTGTGAACATAATCTTCGTAAATCAAAGGCACATCAAAATTAATTACGTGACTTACCATTTGAATATCTATTCCACGAGCAGCCACATCTGTCGCTACTAATACTTGAATATTTCCTTCTTTGAAATCTTCCATCGAATTGATTCTGGTATTTTGCCCCTTGTTCGCATGAATTACCCGAATCTTGTTTTCTCCAACAACTTTTCTTCCTAAGTATTTAAAAATATTGTCGGCGATTTCTTTACTTCTACAGAAAATAATGGTTCTGTTAAACGTTTCGTGGTCACGCATTAACATTCCCAAAAGATTAATTTTGGTCATGAAATTGGGTACTTCAAACAAACGTTGTTTTACCATATCCGCCGTTGTGGCTTGCGGACTTACTTCTACTTTATGCGGAAACTCAAGGAATTCGTGCGAAAGGTTTTCTACTCTTGGAGGGAAAGTTGCCGAAAACAATAAGTTTTGTCTTTTCTTCGAAGGGATTACTTCTAAAATATTACGGATTTGAGGCATAAAACCCATATCCATCATTTTATCTGCTTCGTCGAGTACTAAAGTTTTTAATTCTTTTACACCAATTTCACCTTTAGAATATAAATCTAAAAATCTTCCCGGTGTGGCAATCACAATATCAACACCCGCTTGCAAGGCTTCTATTTGTGTTTTAGGACCTAAACCACCAAATAAAGCGATATGACGAAGGTCTGTGTATTTTGATAATTGTTTTACGGTTTCATCAATTTGCATGACCAATTCACGAGTAGGAGCAAGGATAAGTACACGCATCATTTTGCCTTGTGCGTACTTTACTTTCATCAAAATTGGTAATAAATAAGCGGCGGTTTTTCCTGTACCAGTTTGGGCAATTCCCAGTACATCATGCCCGCCCATTACTAATGGAATGGCTTGCTCTTGAATCGGCGTAGGTGCTTGATAGCCAGCTTCTTCGATGGCATTATATAATTGGCGATTGAGTTGAAAATCTTCGAAAGTCATAATTTATAAATGTTATTTGTCATCGGATTGCGGTACATCGCTTTTCCTGAAAACATTTACAAAGGTACGAAAATAAAGTTTATCACTTGTGAGATGTGAAATTGTAACCCAAAGATTTACTTTGAGTTACAATTTAGAGAAGGATTTTTTAATCTAATAAACCTTTATAAGAAGAGTCTTTTGAAGGATTTATTTCTTTTTTACCTGTATCTGAAGGACTATCTAAAGTAATCAAACTGAATTCTCCTTTGTTGTAAGCATCCAACATTGATTGACCTTTATCTGTCAATATGCCATTTTGAATATCTACCGAATTAATAAAATCCATTGAGTAATCCATCGCACGTTTCATTTCGCCCAATTTCTTACTCATATCATCTTGAATGTACTCCATCGATTCATCAAAGTAGAATTTCTTATCTGGATTACCTTTGAAAATACTGATTGCCGTTTTCAAGGCATTCGAGCTACTTTTTACAATCTCGTATTCAGCTTCTTTCAATTTTACTTTGATTTCAGTTTCCTTGATGATATAATCTGCCGAAGACTGTACTTTTTCCATGAAACCTAAAATAGTTTTCATGTTACGTTGTAATGGCAAAAGTTTCTCATTCATTTCTTGCAAACCTACGGCTTCGATACTTGCCAACGCAGCGGCTTCTTTCATGCCAGGTTTATCGGTCATGCTGTTGGCTTTGTTGGCTTCGCCGAATTTAGCTTTGATGTTTTCGTTATTTTCGCCAATTTTCTTGTTCAATTTCACCAATTGACCAGCCAGAATATCTATTTGTTTCGACATTTGTTCACGCTTTTCACGTAAATCAGAAATGTAGATTTTCATAATAGCAATTGGGTCAAGCTGAACGACGATTCCTGTAATATTTCGCATCAACATTTTAAACAAAAAGAAAACCGCAGTACGAACGTCTTTACTGGTAATTAGGAAAATAAACAAGCCCAATATTGCTAAAAGCCCACCAAGATAAAGTGTATTTGAAGTTACTTTTATCAAGAATTCAAGAATGATATTAAAGTAATACAAGCCGAAAGCGCCAATTGCAGCCAAGAAGAATAATGAAGTAATGCCTTCGGGCTTACTCCAAAATGATTTTGTCGGTTGATTTCCTCCGATTTGTGATAAATCTGTCATTGTTTTGGTTGTTTAAATTTTAAATATTTGATTTAGAATAGTGTTATTTCAAATAGGCGACAATCTTTGCAATATCGCCTTTTATTTGTTCAACGAAAGAACGATGAGTTGTTTCATAATTACTTTTATTAATCGTAATTTTTCCACTTTGTTCCTCAATATCTCCAGTCAACTTTTTTACTTTCGATTGATTTTCTTCCATTTTTCGTTGTAATTCAACGATTTGTTTGGCGATATTTTCGTTTTCGTCTTCTGTCTTTTTCAGTTCACTTTTCAAACCGCCAACTTTTTGGCTGATTGCCGCTTCTACATCTTTCAAAAAAGCTTGTCGGTCGGCATCCAATATTCCAATGTATTGATTTGCAGTATTTGTCAGTACTTGTACATCAGTAATACCGCCCATTGCTTTAAAACTTGCCCAAGCGGCTTGAAATTGTTTTTCTTCCGAAAGCCCCAAACCCGACAAACCTTTCAAAGCTTGCATGTATTCAAAATAATCTGGTCCTTTTAAATTGGAATTTTCAAGTAATTGCACAAAATGGTCAATAAATTTTTTATCCATTACGCCATTTTCAACGGATTTTGGTATTACAACAGCATCCTCTTTTACTATTTGAGGAGCTGGAACGGTGTTACTTGTATTTGTTGGATGAGCAGTTTCTTCAGTAATAAAGAAACTCAATAATTTTCTTCCGATACTTTTTTCTTCTGCTGCCATTTGAATAATTTATTTTGAATTAAAATGTTTCTGAAATTTCTTGTTTGAGGCTATTACAATATTAATACGCTTTTATTGGGAATGTCTATGCAGAAGTAAGAGTGGTTGCGGAGCTTGATAATCATATAAAAATTTATGATAATTTTTTTTCTTACGTGCAACATTATAATTGTTGCCTGCATCTTATGTCTGAGATTCAGAAAAACAGTTCTTTTCTGAGTTAAAACACTCATCAATTTTAAAGCATCCGCTTAAATCAAAAATCTGTTGAATATCAGGAGCATTTACCATTCACAAAGATAAACGACCGATTATGGTATTTTGTATTGCAAGGTACTGGCTTTTACCCATAACTTTGACACATCAAAAACAAGGAAACAACAAAATGCTCTAAAAATTGAAAACGTACTAAACCGAACAACAACTGTAACAAAAACGAACACCTCTAAATCTTAATAACCTTTTTAACTAATTGAAAAACAAACACTTATTAATTATGGCATAAAAATCTTATGAGTATCAGTAAAAATCAAAGTGTGTAATTTCTAAACTTTTATTTCTTATAAAAATTAATTTAAAATCTAAACAACTTAAAAAAATGAAAACTTTCATTAAATCTTTCGCAATTGCAGTATTATCAGTGATGTCATTTGTAGCAAGCGCTACTAACACAAACGAGCCAGCAAACAGTAAAAAATCATTTGCTGTAGGAATGTACCAAACTATCAATACCATGAAAATGAACGTATTGATTGAGAAAACGACGAGCAAGAACTTATATATTTCATTGAAAAATGAAAAAGGGGATGTGTTACACAAAGAAAGAGTAGGTAAAAACAGCCAGAAATATCATGGTAAATTTGATTTGAGCGAGTTGGAAGATGGTGCTTATAGCTTTGAAATCACTGATGGCGAAAGCAAAATTGTGAAAAACGTAAACATTGGTACTAAAAATCCTGAACCTGTTAATCAAGACCGTTTTATTTCATTAAACTAATTTCGTTTAACCTCAAATCTGTTTAAATCTCTTTAATATCTAAATCTTAAATTTAAATTTATCTTTCAAGCCGTGATGCGAACAAATATCGTATCACGGCTTTTTTGGTATTTAAGAGCGAAAAAACATTAACATATCATTAACACGTTGCCCTAAAATAGCAATTCGAATAATTGCGTTTTATCAATATATCATCAAAATGGTAAAAAGAGTATTTCTAAAACTAAGCTGGTGTAATCACATAAAACCGTAAAGAACATGACTATCAAATTATTTAGCTTGCTAATTTTCACAGTTGGATTGGCAAATACTGCAATGGCTCAAGATCGTAACTATTCTAACAGAGATAGAGATTTCCAAAACCGTGACAGGGATTATAATCAACAACAAAATTATCCTGACCGAGACCGTGATAACAGAGATAATAGAGACGATGATAGATACGATAATCGTAACAACAATAATTACGATGTTTATGCAAGATGTGATAACAATCGTTATGGAAATTATGATTTTGACAGACGTAATCCATTCGATACTCGTAGCCCTAATTATGACCCTCGCAATCCGTTTGACCCACGCCCTGTCTATGACCCATACCGCCATAGTCGTTGGAACGAAATTGATTTCCGCAGTAATGTTGACCCTTTTGATTTTTGTGACAGCAGAAGAGTTTGGGCAAGTAGATATTATCCTTTAGACCCACGCAATCCTTATGATATCCGTAACCGCTATCAAGAAAGAGTGGTTTATAGAGGAGTAAGAAGACCTTCTCGTCCAGTAATTGTGGTAACTGTTCCGATTTTTGGACGTGGACATGGACATCACCGTGGAAGAGATTGGTAATCAAGATAAATAATATTCCAGATAAAACCCCAAGGATAAGGTAATCAACTACTTATCCTTGGGGTTTTTAATTTTTATAATATTTTAAAATATAATCTTAATTAAACAGTATAAATCGAAAAAGTTCGACTCTTTGTGTTTACATAATATTCAACATTACATCAATTCTATTTTTTTCATGAAAATCTATCAAGCAATTAGTGAAAAAGAGGCTCAGACCTTTACCACAGCGCAATTAAGAGAGAACTTCTTAATTGAAAGTATTTTTAAATCGAATGAGATACATTTTGTATATACTCATTACGACAGAGTAGTACTAGGCGGAGCAATGCCAACTACGGATGAACTTACTTTGCAGACTTATGATAATTTGAAATCGGATTATTTCTTAGAAAGACGAGAAATTGGTATCATCAACGTGGGCGGAAATGGTTCGATTGAAGCAGATGGTGTAAGCTATGAATTATCAAAACTAGATGCTCTTTATATCGGTAAAGGCGTGAAATCGGTCATTTTCAAAAGTAATGATGCTGATAGTCCTGCGCAGTTTTTCTTGTTATCAGCTCCTGCCCATCAAAAATTTCCTACTCAAAAAATGGGAAAAGAAGAGGCTTCTCCCGTTTCCCTAGGTACAGTAGAAACTGCCAACGAAAGAACCATCTATAAGTATATTCATTTAGGGGGAATTCAGAGTTGTCAAGTAGTAATGGGACTAACCGTTTTGAAAAATGGTAGCGTTTGGAATACAATGCCTGCACACGTTCATGATAGAAGAATGGAAGCTTACTTGTATTTTGATTTGAACCCTGAACACAGAGTATTCCATTTAATGGGTCAACCACAGGAAACTCGTCATTTAGTTGTTTCAAATCATCAAGCTATTTTATCGCCACCTTGGTCTATTCACTCTGGTGCTGGTACTTCTAATTACTCTTTTATTTGGGCAATGGCTGGCGAAAATTTAGATTTTACTGATATGGATTTTGTTCAAATTTCTGAATTACGATAATATTTTATCTCAACTAATACTCTCAACTATGAAAAAAACTCTTTTGTTATTACTCTCTTGCTGTGTATTTGGTGCTTCGGCTCAATCAAAAATTGATGTCAAAAAAGAATTTGCTTTTGCAGCCAAACAATATGAAGGCATGCTAAAAGCACATCCAGATTACAGCAAAACGCCACAATCAACCAATAAAGATGGTAGTCCAAGAGATATGCCTACTGAATGGTGGTGTAGTGGTTTCTTTGGCGGTTCACTTTGGTATATTTTTGAAGAAACGAAAAGTCCTTTTTGGAAAGATGCTGCTCACAATTGGTCGATGGCTGTAAAAAAGGAACAGTTCAATACTGGCACGCACGATTTGGGTTTTATGTTGTATTGTCCATTTGGAAATGGCTATCGTCTTACTAAAAATGCTGAATACAAAGACATCATGTTAGTAGGAGCGAAGTCTTTAGCAACTCGTTTCGACCCTAATGTTGGTTTAATTAAATCATGGAATAAATTAAAACAGTATAACTATCCTGTTATTATTGACAACATGATGAACCTTGAATTTTTGTTTTGGGCAGCTAAAACTTCCGGAGATAAAGAGATGTACAATTTATGCCTTTCACATGCAGACAGTACTTTAAAAAATCATTTCCGACCAGATGGCAGTAGTTTCCATGTAATTTGTTACGATGAAAAAGGACAGCCTTTGGCAAAAATAACACACCAAGGTTATTCAGATGCTTCGGCATGGGCAAGAGGACAAGCTTGGGCAATGTATGGTTATACCGTAATGTATCGTGAAACCAAACAAAAGAAGTACTTAGATATGGCTGAAAAAATTGCCAATTTCTATTTGAACAATCCGAACTTGCCTGCTGATAAAATTCCATATTGGGATTTCAACGCACCAAATATTCCAAATGAAGAACGTGATGCTTCGGCTGGTGCTGTTACGGCTTCTGCTTTGTTAGAATTATCGACTTATACAGGTAAAAAAGGCAAAGAGTACTTCAAAGCTGCTGAAACGATGTTGACGAGTCTTTCAAGCCCTGAGTATAAAGCTAATTTAGGAGAAAACAATCATTTTATTTTGAAGCATAGTGTAGGAGCGAAGCCTCTAAAATCAGAAATTGATGTGCCTTTGGTTTATGCTGATTATTATTATTTAGAAGCGCTTTTAAGATACCAATCACTTTCAAAAAAGAAAAAGTAAATATCAGTCATTAAACATAAGCCTTTCCAAAAAGCAATGATTCCAAGAACGATATAGATTATTTTCTTACAGAGTAATCTATATCGTTTATTATTTCACTTAACTGTTCTATACTTGTCTATGTTTATCCTTACAGGGTGTGATAATAAAATTCCAACAAAAACTTATCTTTATCAATTATTATCAATACATAAGCGTATTCTCTACGCTGATTCAAGCTCAATTTTATTTAATTCATCCAGTCCTAATTTATTTTACTTATGAAACTTAAATTTCAGGCATTTATACTGTTTTTGTGCTTCTGTACAAGTGCTTTATTTGCCCAAAATACCAATTCTCTAAAAGGGAAAAAGGTACTTATTTTCTCCAAAACAGCAGGTTTCCGCCATTCCTCTATTCCTTTCTGTACGAAAGCGATTCAAAAAATGGGTGTTGATAATGGCTTTTCTGTAGATACCACTCAAAATGCTGACAATTTCAACGAAGCCAATCTAAAAAAATACAGCGTTGTTGTATTTAACAGTACAACTGGCAATGTATTAACAGAACCTCAACAAATTGCATTTGAGCGATATATTCAAGCGGGTGGTGCTTTTTTGGGTATTCATGCGGCTTCGGATACTGAATACGACTGGCCTTGGTATGGTAAATTGGTGGGCGGATATTTTAATGGTCATCCCGGTAAAAATGTATCAAATGTGCAAAATGGTAAATTCATCATCAAAGATCGCACTCACATTTCTACCAATTTTATGCCTGAAAGTTTAGAGCGTAAAGACGAATTTTACAGCTTCAAGAATTTCAATACAGACGTTCATGTTTTATATACTGTTGATGAAAATTCTTTCAAAGAAGGAAAAATGGGCGATTTTCACCCAATGGCTTGGTACCATGAATTTGATGGTGGAAGAGCATTTTATACCAACTGGGGACATACGGATGAGACTTTCTCGGAGGAAATTCCTTTGAAACACGTTTTAGGAGCTTTACAATGGTCTGCTGACGGACCAGCTTTAGATTATTCTAAAGTAAAAAGTGCTTTGCCTCCAGATGAAAACCGTTTTGTGAAAACTGTTTTAGATGAAAAATTAGACGAACCAACAGAATTAGTTGTTTTAGATAATGGTAAAGTAATTTTTGGTGAAAGAAAAGGTTTGTTAAAAGTTTATGACCCAAAGAAAAATGCTACCAAAGTAGTGGCAGATTTAAGCGTTTATTCAAAATTTGAATATGGTTTAATGGGTGTAAATATTGACCCAGATTTCAATAAAAATAAATGGATTTACTTATTCTACGCTCCATCAGTTGGAATGGTTGGCGCTGATACAGCCAATCGTTTATCTCGTTTTGTGTATGATGATGTAAAAGATTCTCTATTACTTAGCACCGAAAAAGTAGTTTTGCGTGTTCCTGTAAAACGTACTGAATGTTGCCACACGGGCGGTTCGATTGCTTGGGACAGCAAAGGAAATTTATTCCTTTCTACAGGTGATGATACTAATCCTTTTGCTTCACAAGGTTATGCGCCGATTGATAATAAAGTTGGTCGTTCAGGTTGGGATGCTCGTTATACTTCCTCTAATACAAATGATTTAAGAGGTAAAATTTTAAGAATTAAACCTACTGCTGATGGCTCTTACAGCATTCCAGAAGGCAATTTATTTCCAGTTGGTACCGATAAAACTCGTCCTGAAATATATGTAATGGGCAATAGAAATCCATACAGAATATCTGTTGACCAAAGAACTGGATTTTTGTATTGGGGTGAAGTAGGACCAGATGCTGGTGAGAACTCAACAAAATATGGTCCTCGTGGACATGATGAAGTAAACCAAGCTCGTAAAGCTGGTTACTTTGGCTGGCCACTTTTTGTAGCCGATAACCGTGCTTATAATCAAAGAGATTTCAATAAAGACAGTACTTGGACAAAGTTTGACGCAGCGCATCCAATCAACGATTCTCCACACAATACTGGTTTACGTGAATTACCAGCAGCCCAAAAAGCATTTATTTATTATCCTTATGCTGATTCTCCTGAATTTGGTGCAATTGTTGGCAAAGGTGGACGTAATGCGATGGGTGGACCAGTATATTACTTCGACGATTTTGATGCAAATTCTAAAGTGAAGTTTCCGAAATATTTAGATGGAAAATTCTTTGCTTATGACTGGATGCGTGATTGGATAAACTTAGTAAGTATGAAACCAAACGGAGATTTTATTTCGATGGAACGTTTTATGCCAAACACCAAATTCAGCCATCCAATGGATATGCAATTTGCGAAAGATGGTTCTTTGTATTTATTGGAATATGGACAAAACTGGTTTGCTCAAAACGATGATGCTCGTCTTTCACACATTACTTTCAATGCCGGAAATCGTAGTCCAGTAGTAATTGCTAATACTGATAAAAAAGCGGGTGCATTGCCATTAAAAGTAAGTTTTTCTTCAGCAGGAACAATGGATTATGAAAATGATGCACTGAAATACGAATGGACTTTCGCTAAAGGTGCTAAAAGTAACTTAGCAAACCCTAGCTTCACTTTCACAAAAGCAGGCGTTTATAAGCCAACTTTGAAAGTAACAGACTCAGCAGGAAATGTAACAAGTACGACTCTTGAAGTAAAAGTTGGAAACGATATTCCGAAAGTAGTATTGGCCGTTAAAGGCAATAAAACTTTCTACTGGAACGATGAAAAAATTGCTTATGAAGTAAATGTTTCTGACAAAGAAGATGGCTCTTTAGCAAATAAAAAAATCAAAGAAGACGAAGTACAAGTAAACATAGATTACTTAGAAGGATTTGATAAAACAGTTATTGCGCAAGGACATCAAGCTAATTTAAGTGTTTCAACGGGCAAACGTTTAATCGAATTATCTGATTGCAAATCTTGCCATTCAATCGACAAGAAATCTATCGGACCAAGCTATAAAGAAGTTGCTAAAAAGTATAAAGGCAATAGCAGAGCTTTAGGTGAATTGGTTGAAAAAATCATCAAAGGTGGTGGTGGCGTTTGGGGAGAACAAGTAATGGCCGCTCACCCACAATTGACGAAAGATGACACGAAAGAAATGGTAAAATACATTCTTTCATTGGCTGATGACAAAAAAGCAAGCAAGCCCGTAAAAGGTGAATACCTCACAAAAGACAATGGTAAAGCGGGTACTTATATCTTCTCGGCAAGTTATACTGACAAAGGTGGCAATAACTTAGGTTCTTTAACAGGTGCGACTAGTCTAACCTTGAGAAGTGCAAAGTTCAAAGCGAATTCTTTTGATACGCAAAAAGAAACAATGAAATATACGATTGATGGACTCGGTGAAGCAGTTATTGCCACAACAGACAATTCATATATTTCTTTTAATAATATCGATTTTACAGGAATTAAAGCATTCAGTTTAGCAGCTTTTGCAAGCGACGAACGTACTGTCGGTGGTATTATTGAAATTCGTTTAGACAGCCCAACTGGACAATTAATAGGTAGCGGAGAAGTAAGTAAATCTTCACCATCTGCTATTAATATTTCCTTAAAAACTCCATTATTGGGTTCGCATAATCTTTACTTAGTCTTCAAAAATCCAGAAGCGAAAGGAAAACCATTATTTGCTTTAACTGATATTACAGCAAATAAGTAATTACGGATTAAGTAAATCCCTGTACAAACAAAAAAGAGGCTACCAATTGGCAGCCTCTTTTTGTCTATAAACAAACCTCAAATCGTCTCTGAAAAATTTATGTTAAACTCCTTTCCATTTAACAGCACAGCCAACCGTTTTGGTGAAATTTCCAACGACTGGTCTTCCTGCTAAAAGATTATTAACGGCATCCTCAACATAACGTTTTGTAACTGCATTAGCATCTTGCGTATTATCATCAATTCCACCAATGTATTGTAAAATAAATTTATCGCCTTCTTTTTTTACTACATAAACAGAAGGTGTTCTTGATACACCAAAAGCCTTTGAAGTAAGCTGACTTTCGTCTTGCAAATAAGGAAAAGTATATCCTTTGGCTTTAGCAACTACTTGCATATTCTCGAAAGAATCTTCCTCATAAGCACTTGGGTCATTCGGATTAATGGCTATTACTGGATAACCCTGTGACGCAAATTTTTTATCTAAAGCCATAATTCTACTTTCATAAGCTTTAGAAAAAGGGCAGTGATTACAAGTAAAAACAATAATATAACCTTTCACTGAACGATTATCTGCCATTGAAACATAACTGCCAGAAGTATTTTTTAGTTTAAAATCAGTAACAACATCGCCAATTGCATATCCTTTATCTGCTTTCTGTCTGTTTTCTTCTCCACTTTGTGTAAATCCCAACAAACTCGTTAAGATGATTCCTAGTAAAAAAATCGTCTTTATATTCTTTATGTGTGTTTTCATTTCCTGATATATTTTAAGTATCTAATCATTTAGAAGTTAACGCTTTCTCCGTTTTAATATTTAAATATAATTTTTGTTAATTATTATAGTATTCAGTTTTGTATGGTAACAGGACACATTTTTTTTAGTTCATCACTAAATGTTGAAATATTTACTTTCCCTTCATAAAATTTTCTTTTCCTCAAATTTGAGTTGAGAACCAACGTTGCAGGAATCGTTCCAGACCATTCTTTATCGACCAAATCTATCCAAGAATTATAGTCTGGTTCATCCAATAACACTACTTTAGATTTAATTTTATTTCGTTCTAATACATTTTTCAGGCTTGTTTCGGCATCTTTCACAAAATCCATACTTACTAAGATAAACTTTATTTTTTGCGGATTATATACTGTATTAAGTTGCTCAAAAAAAGGTAATTCTTCCATACAAGGTTTGCACCAAGTTGCCCAAAAATGCAAAACAACAGTTGTATCTGATACTTGATTCAGTACTTTTTGGAGATGCTCAAACTTTACAATCTCCACTTTTCTGTTTTGGCTATAAGCCTTAAAACATGAGCTATAAATTAAACAGACAAAAACTATTCCAATTCGTATTACTAAATTTCTACTTCGCATTTTATTATCTTATACAAATGAGATTGATGCTAATTAACTAACGTATAATTTTATAAATTATGTACCTCTAGCGCATTATTGTTGAAAACGAATACTTCCACATTTTAGCTTTATCCATAACTATCTTACTATTAGATTATTACGAAATAGATTATCCTTGCTCATTTGTTAAATAATTTATAATAAATATAGAAAAATCCTTTCTCTTTTCAAAACAAAATACGTATCTTTGCGACCCAATAAAATTATAACTAATAATAAAATGTACGCAATCGTAGAAATCGCTGGTCAGCAATTTAAAGTTGAGAAAGACCTTTTCCTCTACACCCACCGTTTGGCGGGCGAGGAAGGCGCTGCACTGGTTTTCGATAAGGTTCTTCTTGTCGATAATGACGGAGACATCAAAATTGGTCTTCCAACTGTAGCAGGTGCTACTGTAACAGGTAAAATTTTAGCTCACGTTCGTGGAGAAAAAGTAATTGTTTTCAAAAAGAAACGTCGTAAAGGATACCAAAAACAGAACGGTCACCGTCAGAATTTAACTAAAGTTTTAATTGAAGGAATTTCATTTTAGTATTTAATGATTAATTTTATTCGTTAAGAGTTTCTTCAAAACGAAAATTAAAACGTTAAATCGATAAACTAACAAAACAATGGCACACAAAAAAGGTGCGGGTAGTTCGAAAAACGGTCGTGAGTCGCATAGTAAGCGTCTTGGAATCAAAATTTTTGGAGGTCAGCCTGCAATTTCAGGGAACATTATTGTTCGTCAAAGAGGTACAGCCCACAATCCTGGTCAAAATGTAGGTCTTGGTAAAGATCATACTTTATTTGCTTTAATTGATGGTACTGTTCACTTTAAAAAAGGATTTAAAGGACGTTCTTTTGTAGAAGTTCTTCCTGCTTAATAGTGGCAAATAACTAAGGTTATTCCATTATAATTCTTTAGAAGAGATTAACGATTGAATTTATTCAAAGTTAATCTCTTCTTCTTTTTACAGGTTTTATAGAAAGGTAAAATTTAATATTACTTTCTTAGTAAAGTCTTTTACATTTGCGGCGAAACAATCTATCAATCCATTGACCTGTAAACATTTAGCTGTTTATAAGCAATGGTTTTTTTGTTTGTCATAGCGAGACTTTTAAAAAATTCACCAATATGAATCCAAACCTTTAAATTATTTGGAATTTAGCATTAAACGCCATTCTTTATAAGAATGGCGTTTTTTTGTACTATTCTTTGAACCCATTCAATCAGCAAATTTGTTAACAATCATATAATCAATCGTTTAATATTTATTTTAAACATTGATTATACTTTTGTATAGTAATATTTCAACATTTCAAACAAACAATAACATGAGGCAAAGCTTAGCCATTTTCCAACGTAACGATTGGAGAGATTTTCAGACAAGACGAAACGTCAATCGAAAAAATGTAAATAACAAAAAAACTCCAGAAGTTGCACATCCTGAACACGATAGAGTATTGTTCGACTGGATAAACTAAAAAAGCCGTCCCAAAGAGAATTGGAACGGCTTTTTTGTGTATTTCAATTGCTTATTCTACAGGGAAAGGGTATTCTTCCACATAAACATCTGTAAAAATCTCTGCTGGATCTGGCCAAGGAGATTCTTCAGCAAATTTAACTGAAGCTTCTACTCTTACTTTAATCGCTGCATCAATTGCTGCTAAATCTTCTTCTGTAGCAATTTCATTCTCTAAAATCGCTTGTTTTACTTGTTCGATTGGGTCACGCATTTTGTATTGCTCAACCTCTTCTTTTGTACGATATTTTTGAGGGTCAGACATTGAGTGACCTCTATAACGATACGTTTTGAATTCTAAGAAAGTTGGCCCTTCACCAGCTCTAGCACGGTCAGCCGCACGAGAAACCGCTTCGTGAACAGCTTCAACGCTCATTGCATCAACTGCTTCTGAAGGCATATCATAAGCTTCACCAATTGTATAAAGGTCAGTTACGTTTGAAGTACGAGAAACCGAAGTACCCATTGCATAACCGTTGTTTTCTACCACAAAAATTGCGGGAAGTTTCCAAGTCATTGCCATGTTAAAAGCTTCGTGTAAAGCTCCTTGACGAACAGCACCGTCACCAAAATAACAAATAGCAAGGTTACCAGTTTTGTTATATTTCTCAGCAAAAGCTAAACCTGCTCCTAATGGAATTTGAGCACCCACAATTCCGTGTCCACCTACAAAACCTACAGATTTATCAAAAATGTGCATCGAACCACCTTTACCTTTAGAGATACCAGTAGCTTTTCCGAACAACTCTGCCATAACCGTATTAGGGTCTGAACCTAAAGCTAAAGGAATACCGTGGTCACGATATGCAGTGATGTACTTGTCGCCGTCTTTCAATGCAGATCTTGCTCCTGACGAACAAGCTTCTTGTCCGATGTAAAGGTGACAAAAACCTTTAATTTTTTGTTGTCCATACAACTGACCAGCACGCTCTTCAAATTTGCGTTGAAGTACCATCGACTCGTACCAGTACATATAGGTCTCCTTCGAGTATTTTACTTTGTTTTCAGCTTTCTTTGCCATTTTCTACAATTATGAATGAGTGATTTGTGAATAAGTGAATTGTAAGCTTCACTTTAACACTGCTTATTCGGAGATAAATCCGATGCTAAACTGCCTGTGATTTGCAATCCCATCAAACAGTCTTTAATTTGCACTACGAAATTAGTACAAAACAAAGAACACACAAAGTATTTTGTATTATTCATTGATACTTAAATACAGGTTTTGCTCATTTTTACGCTCAAATTTTCAATTCAATACGTTTTTATTTTCTTTTCATGTATTTACAAAAACTTAGTTTGACCAATTTCAAGAGTTACGATTACGATTCTTTCGAGTTTTCACCTCGGATAAATTGTATTGTTGGCGAAAATGGAAGTGGAAAAACTAATTTGTTAGATGCTATTTACTTTTTGGCTTTAACCAAAAGTGCTATCTCTAATCAAGACAACTTGAGTATTAATCATGACGCTGATTTTATGATGATTGAAGGAGATTTTGAAAATATAAAATCTACTTTAATTACGATTGCCTTACAAAAAGGACAAAAAAAGGCTGTTTTGCACGATAAAAAAGCCTACGAAAGATTATCAGAACACATCGGTAAATTTCCTGTCGTATTACTTTCGCCAAATGATACTGATGTGATTCGTGATGGGAGTGAGGAAAGAAGAAAATTCTTCGACGGAGTGATGTCTCAATTAGACTCAGAGTACTTAGAAAACCTTTTACAATATAATCGTCTATTACTTCAAAGAAACTCTTTACTGAAGCAGTTTGCTGAACGCAATTATGTAGATGATTTATTACTAGATATTTATACCGACCCTTTAGTGGAAATAGCCATAAAGATTTATGATGCTCGCTTGGCTTTTGCCAATACGTTTCTGCCCATTTTCAAAAAGCATTATGAAGTATTATCTGATGCCAGAGAAGTCGTTGACATGATTTATGAATCGGAAGTAGGAAGCGACGATTTCACTACTGTTTTTCGTAGAAATAGACAACGTGATTTAGCAGCACAGCGCACAACGATGGGAAGCCATAAAGATGATTTCATTTTTGAAATTAATGGCTTTACACTTCGAAAATTTGGCTCGCAAGGTCAACAAAAATCTTTTGTAATTGCCCTTAAATTGGCTCAATTTGAAATGTTAAGTCTTTCAAAAGGTTTCGCTCCGATTTTACTTTTAGATGACATTTTCGATAAGCTTGACGATAGAAGAATTCAACAATTAATCAATATGATGACTGACGGAACATTCAATCAAGTATTTATTACTGATGCTCGCCCTGAAAGGACACGACAATTGCTGGATAACTTAACCGTTGATATTCAATATTTTGACATAAAAAAAGCCTAACGTTTTCATTTCGTTAGGCTTTTCTATTTATTTTTCAGTGAATTTCACACCTGCATAATTCGTCTTAATCGTAATTTTTGTAGCAGAGCCTTTTCCAATTTTACCTTTATAAACTTTGGTTGATTGTATGCCCATTCTACGTTCTTCGTCTTCTTTATTATCAGGGTTCACCGTCAAAGTACATTTATTTTCTGGATACCTAAAGTTGGCATAAGTTGTCGTCACTTCAAAATCTGCGTTGCAATCGCCCGTTACAGGTAATTTCACGGCTGTGTAATTAGAACGAATGTCTAAGGTTTTCAAAGTCTTTGATAATTCTGCCAATTGAACTCCATCTGAGTAACTGATTGACAATTTTCCTGTCTGATTAATCTTACCGATTTTTCCACTAGAGTACTGAATGGTTCCATCTAAATGATTGATGTCGTCCAGAATCATCGACCCATAATTATTGGTAAGTTTTAAATTATCTGCTTTTTCAATATTTAGTTTTGAATAAGCAATGTGCAAATCACCATCGTCCATTTGTTTGATATTACCAGAACCATATTGTACGAAGATGTCTTTTCCTCCACCCGTCAATTTATCAGAAACAAAACTACCGTAATTAGAAGTAATCTTTAATGGCGCTGAAAACTGCGGAATAATTGTTTTTCCATATTTATTTGCTACCGTCAAAGAATTAGATTTTGGCATAAAAATCATGTAGTTAATTTCTACACCACGTTTTTCCATCGTTTTTTTACTGCTACTCCAGTTAAAACTATTGGTTAAACTATTCGCCCAACTCCAGCTACCATTTCCGTTACTTTTTTCATCGGTATCAATCATTGTTTTAAAAGCTATTTTATCGCCTTCTTTTCTTTCAATGATTTCTACATTATCAATCAACATTTGTGCTTCAGCGTCAGATTTGCCGTAACCAATGATGGTAATATCTACTTTGATTTCGTTTTTATTCCAAAGCTCTACTTTTACTTCACCGTGTTGATTATTGATGTTTAAAAAGTTTTTGGCATCTACTGGAAACGATTTACTGATTACTTTTTTCTTTTCTACCGTGGCAGTTTCCTGAATGATAGCTTCGCCATAAGCATAATTGGGATTAACTGGTGCTGCTGGCAAAGGTTGATGTTCGATATTTCTTAGTGTTGTGGCTACGCCATTAATTGTTCGAACAGCGATATTTCTCGTTGTGGCGATACTCGCCCTTAAATGATTCTCGAATGCTTTACTTTCTGTTGAATCACTTATGTGTACTATTACTCCTTGCGCTAAAGTGCCATTAATGACTAAAACACTTAATGCTAATATATTCAATAACTTTTTCATGACATGCTTCGATTAAACTGTTTACCTCAAATGCTTCTTGTCGGATTGTTCTGATAATCTTTAATTTTTTGAATAATCGACAATTGCCTATTTAAAATATCTAATTGTACTTGTAAATTCTGAATCATGGCTTTAACTAACTCTTCCTGATTGGGCGTTTGGGGCAATTCAGCTTTCAGGTTTTGATAGTCTTTGTTCAGATTCTCGATTTCTGTGGCAAATTCTTTATACAATACTGGGTCTTCTGTTTCAATTTGTCTGATTTCTTCACGTTTCGTTTCAATCAAACTTGCATACTGAACCATTTTATCACCATATTCGGGGCTTACTGTAGCAATAATTTTGTCGGTATTTTGTGATTTGAAACCAAGATTATACACAAAGAAACAACCTATGAGCAAAGCAAGACTTGCTGCCATCGCCCAATATTTTTGTTTGAAAACGATAATATTTTTCTTTTCTACAAAGGATGTTTCTCCCGGAAAGGTATCTAAATTCCCTAAGCCTTTGTCTATTTTGTCCCACAAACCAGCAGGCACTTCAAATTGATCAAAGTTTTCTCGGTTATCACGAATGAATCTTTCTGTTTTTGTCTTTTTCATAACGCTTTAAGCCTGATTTCTCTTAAAAAGAACAGGTCTTTATTTTTTTAAAATCTCCAACAATCGCTTTTTGGCTCTGATGTATTGTGTTCGAGAAGTAGATTCTGCCACGCCCAAAATCTCTGCAATTTCTTCGTGGTCATAACCTTCTAATAAATACAAACAAAGTACTGTTCTAAAACCATCTGGTAATTGTTGAATGGCATTTTGTACTCTCTGAATATTAAGTTCTATTCCTTCCTCATCATAGGCTTCTTCGTCTGGAACTTCGCCTGCTTCTTCAATATCAATTAATTGTACTTTTCGATTTCTTAAATGATTTAACGCTCGATTGATGACAATCTGTTTCAACCAAGCACCAAAAGTACTTGTTTGTCTGAAATCATGAATTTTTTGAAAAGCATCCAAAAAAGCATCTTGCAGGACGTCCTCTGCTTCACCAACATGATTTACAATTCGGACAGCAACATTGAACATAGCCTTTGCATAAAGCCTATAAATCTCATATTGAGCCTTGCGTTCGCCCCTACGGCAAGCCTCCACGAGTGGTAAATGTTTGTCTATGTAATGTGTTTGTTCCAGTGCTAAAGGTTGAGGATTCATAGTGTTCAAACTTCTTAACCTTCAAGTTAAAAAGTTTTCATCTATTAGACAACCAATAACTTAAATTCAAACTAATGACACAGACCTATTTACGAATGTTGCATTTTGTTAAAAATTCTTAAAATATTTTAAAAATTTTATCGTTTGAAACCCTTTTCTAAAATATCATTCCATAGCCATTTTGCAATCACGACAATTGTCGTTATATTTACGACATATTTACAAGATAAGGTTTAGATGAAAACACAAAATATATTACCCATTCCAACTTTAATTGTATTGCTGGGTGGACAAGCAATCATCAACCGAGAAATCAGACATGATTTTGACTTGATAGAAATTGCCAAAGAAGGCTTACCCAAACAAGCTTTAGATAGTTTGGCAAAACAAATTGCGTTTTCTAATAAAGAAATGGCAGAAGTATTGAATATTTCTGAAAGAACAATTCAGCGCTACAGAGACGACCATCGTTTAGATAAAGATGCTTCTGCAAAATTGATTCGCTTGGCAAAACTATATGAATTAGGTCAGGAAACATTTGGAAGCCTTGAACGCTTCAACGGCTGGATGCACTCTCGTGTACCTGCTTTGGGCGGAAAACGTCCTACAGAATTATTGGATACTTCTTTGGGCTATGAAATTATTGAAAGAGAATTAATTTATATTGAACACGGACTATTTTCATAATGTCCATGTTCTTCTACACTATAAAATTTTATAAAATGGAAGTTTTTAGAATTAGTAAGTTTAAAAGAGCTAGAGATTTATCGGGCTATGGAGCAAGTTTAAAAGGTCAGCGTTGGAATAGGAGAGGAACTTCACTACTTTACACGGCTTCGCATCGGTCTTTGGCTTTATTAGAAGTATTAGTGCATATCGGAGAATATTATCCAGAAGACGATTATGCCATTATCACTTTAGATATTCCAGATAATCAAATTGTTTCTTTGGATGCTTCCATTTTACCAAAAGACTGGGCTAAAATATTTGATGCTGGCGTGTTAGCTTCTTTTACCGATTATTGGCTGAAAACGGAGCAATCTATTGCTTTAGGAGTACCTTCTGCGATTGTTCCTCAAGAAATTAATTATCTGATTAATCCACTACATCCAGATTTTCAGGATGTGAAGATTAAAAACATTGAAAAATTCACTTTTGACGAAAGATTTTTTAAGGATGTCATCGACTAAAACTGCCCAATTTTGGATTGAAAACTATCAAATGAATACTCATCCTGAAGGTGGATACTTTGTAGAAACCTATCGTGCGAGTGAAAGTATTGCCCAAACGGCATTACCCGCACGTTTTAAAGGAGAAAGAGTATTTTCAACTGGCATTTATTTTTTGTTGGAAAGCCATCACATTTCAGCATTACATCGCATTGCCTCTGATGAAATGTGGCATTTTTATGCGGGTACGGCTTTAAATATTTATGTTTTAGATGAAGATGATACTTTAGAAATTATTCGTCTCGGTAATAATCCTGACCGTGGAGAAGTATTTCAAGCAGTGGTTCCTGCAGGAAAATGGTTTGGGTCAAAACCTGCCGAAGAAAATACTTATTCGTTAGTAGGCTGTACTGTTGCTCCTGGTTTTGACTTTGAAGATTTTGAAATGAAAGACAGAAAAGCATTGCTACAAATGTTTCCTCAACATGAGGACATTGTAACAATGCTTACTTATTAAGAATATTGCTTGTCTATCCATTATTTCAATGCGATTGTTTGCGCAGAAACAGGTTTTCCAGCAATGTAGTCTTTGGCGAAAATTCTGTAATTATCAAAAATTTGACGAGTCGCTATTCTCAATGCTTTCTCGTCAATATTATGCGTTTCTGGCGCAGCAATTCCAGCAGCATAACCCATCCAAATAGGGCGATTACTATCGTTTTCAACAAATTGTAAAAGAAGTGTGCCTTTTCTGAGTTTTACTCTTCTTAGTTCCTCATTCATATTTTCTTTGCCTAATCCTCTGAAAGAACGTTGTAGCACAGAAAGATTTACATCTGTAGGAAAAAGAGCATAAAAGACAATTAAGTTGGGGCGTTCTTTTGAATCTTCATAGCCTCTTAATTTCATTTGATTGCCGATTTCATCAATCACAGCCTGAAATTTGTAGGTGGTATCAATCATGGTAAACTGTTTTTCAACAGTTGTGAACGATTGATAGTTGGGTTTAAATACTTCATCTTCGATTTCTCGATGACAAGCAGAACCAATCTGAAAGCTATTACGATTACAAGACGCTAAAGCAAGGAATGCAACCACTGCAAAAAGATAGATTTTTTTCATAACGTAAAAATTAATTTAAAACTTGAAAGATATAACTATTTGATTTTTAGTTGATTTAATGAATCTAAAATCGAAATTGAATTTTCAATCGCAAAAAGCGGTTTTAATAATGAATACGTAAAAATTTGAGAATAGTCTCTTTGTGGTGTGTTAATCTAAGTATAATAAATTATCTAACTATCTGATAATATGGATAATAAATTTTTATTTATTGCTTAGCGCTACTTTCGTAAGGAATTATAATTTTATAAAAATGAATACAAAACCAATTATTCGTGTAGATGTTGTTTCAGACATTGTTTGTCCTTGGTGTTATATTGGTAAGCGTAGATTAGAAAAAGCTATTCAAGATACACAAAGTTCTTGTACTCTGCAAGTTATCTACCATCCTTTTCAACTAGACCCAACTGTTCCGAAAGAAGGCATTCCTTTCAGCGAACACATGGAAGGACGTTTCGGTCCTCATTACGCTCAAAAGTTTCGTCAAGTTGAGCAAGCCGCTGAAACGGAAGACTTAGATTTTGATTTTGAAAATCTTCCTAAAGCTATTAATACTTTTGCTTTCCACAGAATACTTACGATTGCTTTGCAAGAAGGGATTCAAGTTGAAGTAAAAGAAGCTTTGATGAAAGCTTATTTTATTGACAGAGTTGATTTAACAGACGAAAACATTGTGGCAGAAGTAATGAATCAATTTGGTTGGTCTGCTGAGAAAACAATTGGCATTCTACAGTCAGACGAAGCTTCTGACGAAGTAAAAGAAGAAATGCACTATTTTCGTCAACAAGGAATTTCAGGAGTACCTTTCTTTATTTTCGATAAAAAATATGCTGTTTCTGGCGCACAACCTTCGGAAGTATTTAAAGAAATCTTTGAAAAATTAGCGCAAGAAAAACAAGTACAGGCAATTTCGGGAGAGGTTTGTGATGTAGATGGGGAAAATTGTTAATAGATTAATTTAATTTCTGGAGGAACTTGAATAGTCTCTCCAGAAATTAAATTTTTTCAATCCACGAGTTGGAAACTCGTGTTACAGAAATTACATTTTTACTAAAGTATTCCCACGCATTACAGGTAAAACATCGTACAAATCCTGTTGTAAACAATAAGCGATGTCTTTTTGAATACCTAAACGCTGTAATCTTTTTACGTGAGAAGAAGATGCTACAAACGATAATAAATCATTTTTAGCTAATTCATATTGACGTAACGCCATCAAAGCTGAATCATCTTCTACCATAAATTCTTCTTGCAAACGCTCTACTAAAGCTCCTGCAAAAAGTGTATCTTCTAAATTCGGTTTGCCTTTCCAGCCCGCACATAATACCAAAATATCGTATTGTTGTTCTTTTAAGTAATTCGTTAAAGCCCCCAAGTTCAAGAAAGAGCCTACCATTACTTTTACCGCCGATTTCGATTTGTTTATTGCCAAAGTACCATTGGTTGTAGTAACACAAACCGTTGCACCATTCACTTTTTCAGTCATGTAACTGAAAGGCGAATTATCGAAATCAAAACCTTCTGGTGTTTTTCCATCACGTTCTGCCGCTGCTAAGTAACCTTTTTGTTGATAACTTACACATTCTTCAATTGTTGATACTGGTATGATTGCTTCTACACCATTGGCGAAAGCGGTTGTCATACAAGAAGTAGCTCTAAAAATATCTACAACGACAACAATCGAATTTTCGATATTATATAAATGTAATAACTCGGGACTGATACAAACGTCTATTTTTTGCATAATTTCAAAAAAATCTAATTCACATTTTACTTCAAAAAGGGCATTTTGGTCACTACTGCCTTCAAATATTTGTTACGGATATTGATATATACTTCCGAACCTACTTTGGTGTATTCTTTGGTGATATAACCCATTCCAATTCCTTTACTAAGCGTAGGCGATTGTGTTCCAGAAGTTACTTCGCCAATGATATTACCAGCAGCATCCATAATTTCATAATGCTGACGAGGAATACCTCTATCAATCATTTCAAAACCTACTAATTTACGTGTTGGTCCGTTTTCTTTAATTTTTTTATGGAATTCAGAATTGATAAATTCTTTGTTGAATTTGGTAATCCATCCTAAACCTGCTTCAATTGGAGAAGTACTATCGTCAATATCGTTTCCGTATAAACAATAGCCCATTTCTGTACGTAAAGTATCTCTTGCACCTAAACCTACAGGCATGATATTAAACTCTGAACCTGCTTCGAAAATCGCTTTCCACATCGCTTCGGCATCTTTGTTCCAAACATATACTTCAAAACCGCCAGCGCCAGTATAACCTGTTGAAGAAATCAAGACATCCCCAATTCCTGCTACTGTTCCTGATTTGAAAGAATAATACTCCATCGAATCTAAATCTAAATCCGTAAGCTTTTTCAGCGTATCAATCGCTTTTGGACCTTGAACTGCGAAAAGACTCAATCTGTCTGAAATGTTTTCCATTTCTACACCGAATGTATTATTTTGCTGTAGCCAATTCCAATCTTTTTCAATGTTTGACGCATTTACTACTAAATAATATTCGTTTTCGTCCCAACGATACACCAAGAGGTCATCTACAATTCCGCCTTTATCGTTTGGTAAACATGAATACTGTACTTTTCCATCAATCAAAACCGAAACATCATTAGAAGTAACATATTGTAAAAATTCAGTGGCACGTTCTCCTTTAACTACAAACTCGCCCATGTGCGATACATCAAAAACACCTACCGAAGTACGAACACCAATATGTTCTTGAATAAGGTTTGAATATAAAACTGGCATTGAATATCCTGCAAAAGGTACCATTTTTGCCCCAAGCGACACATGAACATCATTTAGATGAACGTATTTTAAAACTTCTGTTTGTTCCATTGGATGTTGATTGAAATTGAAAGATTAACCAAAAAATATGTGGTTAGTAAGTATATGTTTGTCATATATTTCACAAAAGTAACAAAGTATCTTGAGAAGTCTAAAAAGCTATAAGCTATGAGCCATGAGCTTTCAGCTTTGAGCTTTTGTTTTAGACTTTACAGTGCTGTATTCAATGAGCTTTCAGCTCATTGCTCACGGCTCATAGCTTACCGCTATTCCTGATACAAAACTGTCAAAACAGTTTGTCCCACAGCTTTTAAAGTATTTTTATCAATCACCGACATGTTATCTTGATGCGTATGATGATATGCCCCAAAAGTTTTTGGGTCGTTTGGTCTTAATTCAATAATATCAATCATTTGAATTTTCGCTACATCATTTACAGGTACGTGGTCGTCAACCAAACCTCCGCCATCTGCATCAATAAATAAATTAGAATAACCTAATCTGCTTGCTATGTCCCAAACGTTACGGACAATCATTGGTGCGTATTGCATTGAAGTACCTTCGTGTGGGAAAACAGCTCCTTTTGCCCCAACCATGTCTAAATTGATTCCGTAATAAGCCGTATAATTTTCTTTGTGTTTATGACTTGCCCAATATTGCGAACCTAAACACCAAGAATTTTGTCCATGCTCACCTTTAAAGTCTTCTGGTTCGCCGACGTCTTCTACATCAAAAAAGATAATATCAACACCAACATTAGGTTTAGTTTTCGCCTCTTGAATACTTCTTGCTAATTCTAATAAAACACCAACGCCACTTCCTCCGTCATTTGCGGCATCAATTGCTTTATTTTTATCGACAGAATCTTTGTCTGCCACCGAGCGTGCATCCCAATGAGCCGTTAATAAAATTCTTTTCGTCGCAGTTGGATTGATTGAACCAATGATATTCGTTGCATTCAATTTCTTTCCATCAAAAGTAGTTGCTACAAAATCTTGTGTACTTACTTCACAGCCTAATTGTTTTAGTTTTGCAACCAACCAAGTTGCACATTCTTTGTGTGCTTTGGTATTGGGAACCCTTGGTCCAAAACTTACTTGTTTTTCAACAAAGCTATAAGCTGAATCTGCATTGAAATCTGGAGCGGGATTAAGTGTGATTTCTTCTTGAGGAACACTTTCTTGTGAGCTAGTCGTTTGGCAAGATTTAAAGTAAACTGCCACACCTGAAAAAATAAAAATTGCTAACAGGAATAGCGCTATTCGATTCGTTTTCATTATTAATTTTTATAATACTCTTTTAACATTGTTGATTACCGCAAGAATAAACTTCCCATATCTGATAAAGAAACAATCTTCATCGTTATTTCGCCACTTGGCGTATAGCTTGGGTTTGAAGAAGCGAAAAGCTGTTCTACCAAAGTATTCATTTCTAAAACAGTTAAAGCATGATTTCCATAACGCCCAGCCGAACGTTTTGCCATAGCACGAGCTAGATTTTCAGCTTTATCCAAATGTAATTCTGATTCATTTTGTTTGAATTGCTCCAGAATTCCCTCCAGCATTTGTTGTTCATTTTCTTCTGGAGAATCGGCAGGAATACCATTCACCATGAAAGAATCATGTTCTACAACACTCAAGACAAAGCCAAGATTCCTAATTTCATCTTGAATTTCAAGCAATAAATGAAAATCTGCTGTCGTCAGTTTTACTTTTGTCGGGAATAATAATTGTTGAGACGCACCGCCATTTTTGCGTAAATTCTGCGAGAATTTCTCATATAAAATTCTTTCATAAGCCGCACGTTGGTCAATCAAAAGCATTCCAGATTTTACCTGAGAAATAATATAGCGATTATGAATCTGAAAAGTTGAAGCCTCAGAATCTTGCGAAGCTCTTTGCGGACGATTACTCCCAATATCATTCGCTTTACTTTTCAATAAGAACGAAGTACTTTCTGTGGTATCGCCAAAATCAACTTTCGTTTGTTCTATTTCAGGTTCTTTTCTTTCAAAATCATCAAGCTGACGATTCAAACCTTCATATAATTTATTCCAATTTGTCAGATTCGTTTTTTCTCTAAAAGGTGCTTCTGTCGTTCTTGCGAAAGAACTTACACCAGCCGTTTCTTTTGTTTTTTCAAAAGGAGAACCGTTGAACTGAAAAATATTATTGGCGAAATTCACATCTGTTTCAAAATCCAAAGAAGGCATTAAATTATGCTGACTCATAGACTTTCGAACAGCTGCTTGCACAATGGCATAGACCGTTCGTTCATCATCAAACTTAATTTCTGTTTTGGTCGGATGAACGTTTATATCAATGTGAATTGGGTCGATTTCAATAAAAAGTACATAAAACGGATGCGAACCTTCTGGAATTAATCCTTCAAAAGAACTCATCACAGCATGATTCAAATAGCTATTTTTGATAAAACGATTATTGGCAAAAAAGAACTGTTCACCACGAGTTTTTTTGGCGTACTCTGGTTTACCAACATATCCACGAACACTTACGAAAGAGGTTTCTTCTTCGCAAGAAGCTAATTGTTCACGATAGCCTTTTCCGAATAAATCTACAATTCTTCGGCTCAATTTACCCGCAGGCAAATTATATACTTCGGTATCGTTATGATGTAAAGAGAATGAAATTTCAGGATTGGATAAAGCTACTCTTTGAAATTCGTCGATGATATGACGCATTTCAACTGGGTTCGACTTTAGAAAATTTCTACGGGCTGGCACATTAAAAAACAGGTTTTTCACCTGAGTACTTGTGCCTTCTGGAGTAGCAATAGCTTCTTGTGCTTTTAATTCCGAAGCTTCTATTTTTATTAAAACACCTAATTCGTCGGTTGTTCTGCGAGTACGCATTTCTACTTGTGCAACGGCAGCGATAGATGCCATCGCTTCGCCCCGAAAACCCATCGTTCTGATTTTGAAGAGGTCGTCGGAAGTACGAATTTTGGAAGTAGCATGACGCTCAAAACACATTCTTGCATCGGTTTCAGACATACCCAAACCGTTATCAATGACTTGAATTAAGGTTTTTCCTGCTTCTCTGACGATTAATTGAATGTTTGTTGACTGGGCGTCGATGGAATTTTCCAAAAGCTCTTTCACCACAGAAGCTGGTCGTTGTACGACTTCGCCGGCGGCAATCTGGTTCGCAATGGAATCAGGGAGCAGTTGGATGATATCTAACATTTTCTGAAAACGTATTTTAGGTTAGCTTTTTTTGACAGTGGAGTTCTCCGAATTGTACCTCTAAGTTCGTGATAAAAGCAGGGAATGCCAACAAAAAATCTACTTTTGGTGTGGATAAATCGCTAAACGGCTTATTTTCAGCTCATAAAGCATCGTGCCAATTACGACTGAATATTCGATAGCAATCAGAGAAAGTGACTCATTAACAGGCACTTGTCGATAAGCAAAGTAGGAAAGCATCACCATTCCAGACCATACAATTCCGAAACGATAAGGAGTAAGTAAGGATAAAGTAAAAACCGTAACGATGTACCAAGGATGTACTGTTGTAGCGAAAAAATAATACGTCGTTACAATCAATAATGCCGTTACATAGAAAGTTTCAAGCATTTTTTCTGTCATTTCTTCTCCTTCATTTTTCAGTAAATTGCTGAAATTGTCTTGCTTCCACCAAAATTTCCCCCAAGATAAATTCAAGATAATAGACAAACCCGAAAACCCTAAGATTCCACCAACCCACCAAACGACATCGAAACCGAGTATCAAGAAACCGATTTCTCGGATGATATAATACACACAAGCATTGAACTGAAAACTTTGAAAGTAGAGGTCGATGCTTGAAAAGAAATTACTGATTATTTCTCTGTCGAAAAATGGAAGCCAAAGTAGTACAAATAAAAAACCTGAAAAAAAGGATAACCTGAGTCCGTTTTTAAAGCCAATCTTTTTTATGATTAAAGGCAAAAAAATCAAGGGGATTAATTTGGTGGCGACCGACAAAGTAAAACATATCATCGCCCAAAGTTTATCTCGTTCTGAAACTTGTTTCTTGCCACGAACAAAAAAATAAATGGCAAACAGAAACCAGAAAATCATTAATCCTTCAAAATGTAAATTGCCCGTCAGTTCGATGATAATTAATGGGTTGAAAGCATAAAGTAATACCTTTTCTTTTTTGAGTTGGTAAAGTAAAACTATTACTCCAACATCAGCCAATACGATGATGATTCTTAGCAAAACGATATTTCCAAGCAAGTTTTCAGGAAAAAACCATGAAGCCAGACCAAAAATAAACTGATTGAAAGGAGGATAAACTGTGTAATAATTCGGAGAATTTAAATAAGCAAAGATTGGATTTTCTGGAAATTCGTTGGGTAAATATAAATATGGATTTTTGCCTGCAACAATCAATCGCCCGTCCCAAACAAATCTGTAAAAATCATCAGACAAATTCGGGACTGCGAATAATAACAATAACCTTAGAACAACCGCAATACCCAATAAGTACTTTATATTGAAATACTTGGACGCACTTTTTATGATTAAAAAATACAAGCCGAAAAGTAAAACGATAATACTGATAAAAACATTGAAATTGGCTCTTGGCAAGTAATATAATATCCAAACATAACCAATTGCAGACAGAACAATTGATATTGGAAGTAGCCAAACACTATTTTTTTGAAGGTATTCTGACATTTATACGTTTCTGAAAACTAATTTTGTGTTTTAAATGTTTCCTGATTGCTTGCTAATTTTATAGTCAATTCAGCGCATTTTTAAAATACGACCAAATCCAGATACAAATTAAATAGAACTCATGTTAAAACAGCAGATATTAATTTACACAGAATCAACGCCAAACCCAAACTCAATGAAGTTTGTCTTGAACTTTGTGTTAGCTCCTGAAGGTTTATCGTTCGACTACGCTACACCATCAGATGCAGTAGCAGAAGGCAAAAATTCACCTTTGGCAGTTGCTTTATTCGGCTTTGATTTTGTCAAACGAGTATTCATTTCATCAAATTTTGTAACCGTTACAAAAGACGAAGACACAAAATGGGAAGATGAACTATTTGGTTTGAAACAATTTTTGAAAGGTTTCTTTGAAGAGAAGAAAGAAGTATTTACAAAAGCAACCATTGCTGCCAACGATGTAATAGGAGGTGAGCAAGATTCTGAAACAGTAGTAAAAATCAAAGCAGTTTTAGAACAATACGTTCGTCCAGCCGTAGAATCAGACGGTGGAGCAATCAATTTTCACTCTTTCAATGAAGGAACAGTGAAAGTATTGCTTCAAGGTTCATGTTCAGGTTGTCCGTCTTCTACGATGACTTTGAAACAAGGGATTGAAAATCTTTTAACTCGTATGGTTCCAGAAGTAAAAGAAGTAGTAGCAGAAGGTGTGTAAAACCATTCCTTAAGCTTAATTTTTCTTAAATTATATAGATTAGACCTGCAAGGCTTCCGAAACCTTGCAGGTCTTTGTATTTTTGCCTTATGACAGAAAAACGTTGGATTTATAAACCCATTCCTTCCACAGAAAAAATAAAACAAGTCGCTGAAGCAATCAATGTTTCAACGGAAATTGCTACGCTTTTAGCACAGCGTGATATTAATACTTTTGATGAAGCCAAAGCTTTTTTTCGCCCAGATTTAGCTCATCTGCACGACCCATTCTTGATGAAAGACATGGACAAAGCAGTAGAAAGATTGACGAAAGCCATTTCTTCTGGCGAAAAAATCATGATTTATGGCGACTACGATGTTGATGGAACTACTTCTGTTGCAACTTTTTACGGTTTCTTGAAAAATGTTGTTTATCAAAATTCAGCAAGCTGTCCTTTGGAATTTTATATTCCAGACCGCTATGCCGAAGGTTATGGCGTTTCGCAAGCTGGTGTAGAGAAAGCAGCCAATGAGGGTTTTGGATTGATTGTGAGTTTAGACTGCGGGATTAAATCCAAAGAAAAAATTACTTGGGCAAAAGAACATGGCGTTGATTTTATCGTGTGCGACCATCACCGTCCTGACGATAACGACCTTCCGCCAGCCGTGGCGATACTCGACCCTAAAAGGTCTGATTGTGCATATCCTTACAAAGAATTAACAGGCTGTGGCGTTGGCTTTAAATTGTTACAAGCTTATTGTCAAACACATGGCATTTCTCAGGAATTATTACTTCCTTACTTGGATTTAGTCGTTACTTCTATTTCTTGCGATATTGTGCCGATTACAGGCGAAAATAGAGTTATGGCTTTTTACGGTTTGCAACAATTGAACTCCAATCCAAGAACGGGATTGAAAGCTTTGATGCAATCGGCTAGTTTAGCGGGTAAAATGGATATTACTAAAGTAGTTTTTGGTTTAGGACCAAGAATTAATGCGGCAGGAAGAATTAAACACGCATACGATGCCGTCAATTTATTATTGACCGACAACGAAGAAGAAGCTACAGACTTTGCCAACATCATTGCCAAACATAATACTGATAGAAAAGGATTTGACACAAACATTACTGCCGAGGCTTTAGCCATTATTGAAGAAGACGATTTCCTGAAATCCGCCAAAAGTACTGTACTTTTTAAAAATGATTGGCATAAAGGAGTCATCGGGATTGTGGCGAGTAGATGTATCGAAAAATATCATCGTCCAACGATTATTCTCACTGAATCGCATGGACACGCTGCGGGTTCCGCTCGTTCTGTACCTGGTTTTGATGTGTATGATGCTATTGAGGAATGTTCAGAACATTTAATACAATTTGGCGGACATACTTTTGCGGCAGGTTTAACGTTGGAAATCTCTGAGATAGAAAATTTTAGGCGTAAATTTGAAGAGGTTGTTAATCGGAAGATATTACCTGAGCAACTTTCGCCCATGATTGACATTGACTTGAAATTGCCTTTGGTAGAAATATCCGATAAATTTCATAGAATCATGTCGCAGATGTCGCCTTTTGGTCCACAAAATATGACGCCTGTTTTTGTTTCCGAAAATGTTTACTTGCATGGCAAAGCATTGAAAATGAAAGAAAAGCATTTAAAAATCAATGTTTTTCAAGAAGGTTCTCCTGCTTATACTTGTGTTGGTTTTGGGATGGTAGAAGATTTTTTTGAGGACTTACAAGAAGGCAAGCCTTTTTCAATTTGTTATACTATTGAAATCAACGAATGGCAAGGACGAAAATCATTTCAGTTGATGTTGAAGGATATTAAGGTTTAGTAATTGGTAAATAGTGATTAGTTGTGCTTTGTGCTTGCCTAAAATATTAAAGTTAAAAGGAGGGTTTTCCTTCTGATTCAAACCATGATTTTAAGAACAGAAAATTTAGTTAAAAAGTACGGACAGCGTGTCGTAAATGATAATGTTAGTTACCAAGTAGCTCAAGGTGAAATTGTGGGACTTCTTGGTCCAAATGGTGCGGGAAAAACTACTTCCTTTTACATGGCTACGGGTTTGGTAAAACCGAATGCTGGAAAAGTATTTTTGGATGATTTAGAAGTAACCAATCTTCCGATGTACAAACGTGCCAGATTGGGTATTGGCTACTTGGCACAAGAAGCTTCTGTTTTTAGAAGTCTTTCGGTAGAAGAGAATATTTTAGCTGTACTCGAAATGACTAAGCTTTCTAAACAAGAACAACGTGAAAAAACGGAATCGCTTTTAGAAGAGTTTTCGTTGACACATGTTCGTAAAAACTTAGGACAAGTACTTTCTGGTGGTGAGCGTCGTCGTACAGAAATTGCTCGTGCTTTAGCAGTTGACCCTAAATTTATTTTGTTGGATGAGCCTTTTGCCGGAGTTGACCCTATTGCAGTGGAAGAAATTCAAGGAATTGTGGCTAAATTGAAGTACAGAAATATCGGGATTTTGATTACCGACCACAATGTGGACGAAACACTTTCTATCACCGACCGTGCGTATTTACTCTTTGAAGGAAAAATCTTAAAAGCAGGTACGCCACAAGAATTAGCTGATGATGAACAAGTAAGACGTTTGTATTTGGGTAAACATTTTGAATTGAAGCGGAAGATTTAGTGATTAGATTTATTATATTTGGATATAGATAAACGACAAGAAAATGGCAACAATAAATTCTTCCATATCACAAAAGGACTTCTTTATTTCATTTAATGATAGTAAAGAATCAAAGGCTTTATTAACCTACTTAGAGAGTTTAAATTTTGTCACAATAAGACCTTTACAATCTGAGAATGAGCCTGAAATCCTACAAGAGTTTAGAACAGCTTTAGATAATGTCAACGATTTTAAGAGTGGGAAAAAGAAATCTAAAACGCTTGAAGAAATTTTAAATGGCAACTAACATTAATTTTTCAGACCCATTTGAATCAAGGGTTAAAAGATTTATCAAAAAATTTCCTTCTCTTGCTAATGAACTTATCGATTTTGTGGATTTACTAAAAGAGAACCCTTTCTTAGGTGAATCATTAGGTGCTGGTCTTTACAAAGTCCGTTTGGCTTCAAAAAGTAAGGGGAAAGGTAAAAGTGGTGGTTTTAGAGTCATCAATTATATCGTGACAGAAAATAAAGAAGATATTGACATCACGGTTTTGACAATTTATGATAAATCGGAAGATTCAACAATGAAAAAGAATATTCTTGTAAAAATGGTTAAAGATGCTGGTCTTTAATTTCAATCTGAGTATCACCTCATTACTTCCTTCAAAACAGTTAAAGACTTTATTTCTCCTAAAGTATCCACATGAAGTCTGTAAAATAAGATAATAGATTCTAATAACTGATTGCGTGAATGGCGGTCGATTTTAGGCGATTGATGATATGGCGTATTCAACAAAACATCTAATTGATTTTCTAATGCCAAACTGAGTACTGGCAAATTATGAATCCTTAATTCATTAGAAATTTCATGTGCATTTTCGGGAGAAAAACCCAAATAAGTACCCAATTGCAATAAGAATTGTAAATGGAAGTTCTCAAAATGTTCTTCTACTTCATCCAGCCAAATGATGGAATTATGTAAAAACTCAAATAAGAAATGATTCCCGGTTTCTTCTTTGAGTGATTTTCCTAAAATTTCTGTGATAAAAAGTGCAATCGAAGATTTATAAATATCATAAGGCAAAGTATGAAAAGGAGCATTACACTTTATTTCCGCAATTCGATGAATCTGTTTGTTAGCTCCAGCATTTTTTCCTTTCTGGTAAATCACTAAATCCAATAAAGTAAGTGGCTGAAACAAGGCTATTTTATTTTTAGATTTAGCACTTCTTACGCCATTCTCAATATAGGTTTGTATTCCAAATTCTTCGGTATAAATATTCACAATTACTGACGTTTCTCGGTAACGAATGTAATTGATTACTATGCCTCTTGTTTTGTTTAACATAGTTTTACTCTTTATCTCTTAGCCAAACCAGTTTTTTTACGGGAATTTTCTGTTCTATTTTATCTCTTAAAATATCCATTATTTCATCTGTTGGCATATCCTTATCAAAACGAATTGGTTCTTTGAAAGTAACCGAAAGTGTCGTATTTCTCTTCTTGAATCGAAGTCCTTTTTTATCAAAGGCTCTTCTAAAACCATTAATCACTACTGGAACAACTATCGGGTTATGCGTTTTAATTAAATGTGCTGTTCCTTTGCGAAGTGGGGCGTAAGGAGTAGTGGTTCCTTGCGGAAAACTGACTACCCAACCATAAGATAAGCCTTTGCCAACTTTGCTTTCGGCGGCTGTATCTACTTCTTTCTTAACATCTTTACCTTTTTCTCGCCAAGAACGATTCACCAAAATAGCACCTGCTTGCGAAAATACTCTTGGTAATAATCCTCCTTCGGTCATTGTTTCTGAGGCTGCCACGTAAAATACTTTTGAACGGGGTGCTAACAAGTAAATCGGGAAGTTGACAGAGTTGCGAAAACCCCATTTTACACTAAAGAAAATATGGTAAAGGCAAATCACATCCATAAAATAGGTTTGGTGATTCGATAAGAATAGTACGCCTTCATTTGGTAAGCCTTCTAAATGCTCTGTTCCGCTGATTCTTGTTTTATTGATGCCTCTTAAACGAGAGTAGGTTATCCAACCTAACACAATCATGATAATTCTTTTTACTAACATTGAATTGCCAAATGGATCTCTTTCAAAGATTCCAAAGACATCCATCATTGGTAAAAGTTTTTTTAAGTGTTGATTCATCGTTTCGGGTTATTATTACGCTACTATCATCCAGTTTTTAGAGCAATTTGCTAGTATTTGTAAAATCGAAGATAGATAATTTTTGGTATATTGTTTAAAAAATTGTTCTTCCTCAAGCTTTCTAAACTCTTACTTGGCATTTTGAGTTATCCTTACAAACAGCTAAAAACACTGTTTTTTCAAACAATAGCGATTTATGAATGTACTCATCACAGGTGGTTCGGGCTTAGTTGGTACTCGTCTTACACAAATACTGATTGCCAATGGTTTTACGGTTTCACATCTTAGCAGAAAAGCCACCAATACTACTGGAAAAGTAAAAATTTATCATTGGGACATCCAGCATGGCATCATCGACGAGAAAGCTTTACTTGAAGCCGATTTTTTGGTGCATTTGGCAGGAGCGGGAATTGCAGATGAAAAATGGACGGATGCTAGAAAGAAGGAAATCATCGAGAGTAGAACAAAATCTCTTCATTTAATTACGGAAAGTTTAAAAACACTTCCGCATAAAATTCAAGCTTTTACTTCTGCTTCTGGAATTGGTTTTTACGGGGCTGATACTGGCGACGAAATCATTACGGAGCAACATTCTTCTGGGAATGATTTTGTGGCTGACTGCTGCATTCAGTGGGAAGCTGTGGCTGATGAAGTAGAAAAATTAGGCATCAGAACCGTAAAATTACGTACTGGTATTGTTCTGAGTACAAAAGGAGGTGCTTTACCTAAAATATTATTGCCCGTGCGTTTCGGTATAGGTGCTGCTTTGGGAACTGGAAAGCAGTATCAATCTTGGATTCATATTGATGATTTATGTGAATTATTTATTCAATCGCTTACTGATGATTCGATGACAGGTGTTTATAATGCCGTCGCTCCCAATCCTGTCAGCAATTATGAATTGACAAAAACCTCAGCTGAGATTCTAAAAAAACCTTTCTTTATGCCCAATGTACCTGCTTGGTTGTTGAAATTGATATTCGGAGAAATGGCGAATATCGTTTTGGGAGGCAATTATGTTTTGAATCAAAGAATTGCTTCTGAAACATCTTTCCAATATCAATATACTTCTGTGAAAAAGGCTTTGGAGGCTTTATTGTAGTTTAGCTGTGAGCGATGAGTTTTGAGCTGTGAGCTTTTCAATTTGTTTTTTGTCGCTCCAACACTCAGGAAAGAATTATTACCCGATGTTTTGCTCCTGCAACGTGCAGGAAGGAATTATCACACGATGTTTTGCTCCTGCAACGTGCAGGAAGGAATTATCACTCGATGTTTTGCTCCTGCAACATGCAGGAAGGAATTACCACCTGATGTTTTGCTCCTGCAACTTGCAGGAAGGAATTATCACCCGATGTTTTGCTCCTGCATCATGCAGGAAGAAATTTCAACACATCTTTTTGCTCCTGCATCATGCAGGAAGAAATTTCAACACATCTTTTTGCTCCTGCATCATGCAGGAAGAAATTTCAACACATCTTTTTACTCCTGCAATGTGCAGGAAGGAATCACCCACATTTGATTACTTGTATTTAGCCATATTGGCTAGTGAATATTGTTAAAGTTTAATTATATTCACTTAAAATACAAATTATCAATCCATGAGAACCTTCTGCTTTTTGACTGCCTTTACTTTTTTATCGATGTTTTCTTTTGCGCAAAATGAAAAGTATCCATTTCCACCAAAGGATAGTTTACTAAAAGCCTTGCAAACAGAAAAGATAGATAGTAACAGAGTAAATATTCTGATTTTCTTGTCTCGTGCTTATCATTTCGAAAATGCAGAAAAGGCTTATTCCTACGGACAAGAAGGGCTTCATTTGGCTCAAAAAATCAATTATACCAAAGGGCAAATCTCTTGTGGGGTAAGTTTAAGTTCGCTTCTGATTGAAATGAACCAACATGGAAAAGCGATAGAATTACTTCTCAAAACCAATGAAATCAGCGAAACCTTCGGCAACCCAGTTTTGCAAGCTAGGGTTTTTATGGCTTTGGGCTTGGCTTATGGCAAATTAGATTATAGTAAGGGCTTAGAATATATGCTTAAAAGTCGTGATTTAATTCACCAATATCATATTCCAGAAAACACCATTCCTATCAATTTGATGATTGGTTTTATGTATAAAGATTTAGGCGAATTAGATTCTGCACTGGCTTATCTTCATAAGAATTATCAATCTTCTTTACGATATTCCATCAGAAGTGTGGCAGCCACAGCTTTAGCAATGGGACAAGTGTATGATAAAATGGGTAATATTCCATTAGCAAAAAGCTACTTCCAATCGGTGCTTTCTTTCAATAATAATCATCGCTTACCGATTTCAGGTGAAATTTACCTTGAAATGGGCAAGAATTACTGGAAAAGCAACCAAAGAGATTCTGCCATTTACTTTGCAGAGAAAGCTTTAGCTGAAACAAAAAAACATAAATCTTATACCCTGATTAATCAGACAGCTCAATTATTGTTTCAGGCTTATGAAAAAACGGATGCAAGGCTTGCTTTGAAATACCATATCATGGCGAGTGCAGCAAAAGATAGTTTGTATAATTTGGATAAATTTAAAGAGATAGGAAAATATACTTTCTTAGAAATTATCAGACAAGAACATCTCAGAGAAACACAATCACAACAAGCTTTAGAACGTTCACAACATGTTCAATACGTTGGTATTACCATCTTTATCCTAACCATCATTATGGTGAGCGTTGTGTTGTATAAACGTCAGGTAAATCCTACCATTTTAGAATGGATAGGAGTAGTCTCACTTCTTTTATTATTTGAATTTCTGAATATCATCCTTGAACCTTCCATTACCAAACTATCGAATCGTTCGCCAATCATTACGCTTCTTTGTTTGGTTACTTTGGCTTCAATTGTTTCCCCAATTCATCATTTTGCCGAAACTAGGGTAAAAAAATGGGTACAGGGCATTAGAATAAAACATCTCCTCAGCCCAAATCTTGATGATGCAGTTAATGTTTCGGAGGAATGATTTATTTGCTCATTTGTAATTGAATTCTAGAGCGTAACATTTTTTTGTTTCTACCAATCCATCTATTGGTTCGCCAAAACTGAAACAGGCTGTATTCTATTTTGTAAAAAATATATTTTCTCAATAACTCAATGCTTGCTCCAATTAAGAAAATAATAATAACGATGATGCAGATATTGATAATGAGTAGAAAAATGGAATCTTTTCCTTGACCTTGATTCAAAAAATAAACAATGATTTTTCTGATAAATGGGTGGTCATGAATGAGGTAAATTCCAAATACCGAACTAGAAACTAAATTGATAGCATTACTTTGTATTTTTCTTTCTTTGAATGAATAGAAAAGCATTATTGCCGATAATATCAACAGTGGGTTATTATATGCAAATAACCTCCAGACAAATTGTGGTTTATCAATGGCTAATAAAATCAAAGTACTTCCAAATAGCAGTAATGCCAAGCCTATAAAGTATCGTATTGGTGTTTTGATTTTCAGGTCAAATTTATGAAGTAATCTGGCAAGAAGATAAATGGTTATAAAATGAAAAACGGTAAAACCATCTCCAGATACTGTCCTGAAGATAAATCCTGAAAAACTATCCAAATACAACAAACCTGCTAATAAAAAAACGAGTTGGCGATTATCAATAAACTCAACCCCTTTGTTGAGAAAAGGAGAAATAAAGTATAAACCTAAATATACCCCCAAATACCACCAAACATTTCCTGAGATTGGAAGAATGGATTTGACAAAGTCCACTAAAGCAATTTTAGAACTACTCGTCAAAATAAATACCAATGAAATACAAATAGAATAGAAAAAAGCTTGAAAAATGATGGAAATCAAATTCCTTAGTTTGAACTTTATACCAAAATAGCCCGAAATAAAAATAAAGGTGTTTACTCCAACGATGACGAAGCTATTGATAAAGAGTTCGGGATAGACTGTTCTATTGGCATGAGAAAAGTCTTTGATGTTTTTTTCTAAGGCGTATCCATGAACAATAACATGGTGAACAATAATCATAATCATCAAAACTATACGCAATAGTTCAATGTTTGATTCTCGATTTTTCATTGAAATAGGTTATTAAAAATGTAGTTTATTAATAAATAAGGTTTTATAAATTTTGTAATAGATCGTATAAAATTAGTAATTTGTTTAGTCTTACTTTATTTTATCATAGTTTATTGAATATATATTTTATAAACGCAAAACATTTTTGATTAAAGACAAAAATCAAGTAGGATTTTTAGAAATATCAATCATTCATCCTCAACGCATAAATATTATTACTTCATGAAAAACATTTTAGTGTACTGTGGCTCATCTTTCGGGCGAAATGAAATTTATAAATCTACTGCCAATAACCTTGGCGAAGTCCTTGCAAAACAATCTCTTAGATTAATTTATGGTGGAGGAAGTGGCGGATTAATGGGCGTTGTTGCTGATGCCGTGCTGGAAAATGGCGGTGAAGTAACAGGAATTATTCCATCATTTATGGAAGAATGGGAAGTACAACACAGAGGCTTAACTGAATGTATCGTCGTAGATTCTATGCACGTTCGTAAACAATTAATGGCTGAAAAAGCTGATGCTGTTATTGCTTTACCGGGCGGTTGGGGTACTTTAGATGAATTATTTGAAATTCTAACTTGGCGACAAATTGGCTTACACAAAATGCCGATTGGTTTATTAAATACCAATGGTTTTTACGATGATTTAATTGTAATGCTTAATAAAATGGTCACCGAAGGATTTGTCAGAGAAGCTAACGCTAAATTCTTAATTATCGACGATAACATTGATTCTTTAATCGAAAAGCTTAGAAATGATTCTTACGAAGGCGAACTCATTGGGAAAATGATTAATAAAGCTTAAAACAATGTTTTTGTGTAATTTTCGTTCCAAACCTAATCTTGATTGTGTTATTCTTTGTATGAAAAATCTCATTTTTTTCTTTTTTTCTTCCTTATCATTTCTGTGTTTATCAGATACGATGGCTCAAAATAAGCCTGAAAGCTTAGGTGCTGCGGTCAATTCTGAATACTCTGAATTAAACCCCGTCATTGCTCCTGATGGAAGAATATTATACTTCGGAAGAAAAAGCCACCCACAAAATAAATATGGCGTAGCAGGAACAGACCAAATTGCTGGCTCGCAAGATATTTGGTTTGCCGAAAATGTAATGGGAGCATGGTCTGCTGCTAGAAGAATGCCTGAAAGTTTGAATCGTGATCAATATAATTCTATTCTCAGTATTTCTCCCGACGGACAAACAATTTTATTGAAAGGAGCTTATGTAAACGGACAATACGAAACTCGTGGTTTTTCGATTGCTAAAAAATCTGCAAATGGCTGGGACATTCCTAAAAAGGTAATTATTCCTAAGTATGAACGACTCAGCAAAGGGAAAAACGAATATGGTTTTCTGTCAAACGATGGTAAAGTACTTTTAATGGCCTTTTCAGAAAAGAAGAATTCAGACGAAGATGATATTTATGCTTCTTTTCTCGAAAATGACGGAACTTGGTCCGAAGTAATGAATTTAGGAGATGAAATTAATACGAATTTTACCGAAACTACGCCTTTTTTAGCTCCAGATGGTAAAACACTTTACTTTTCGAGCAATAGAGAAGGAGGAAAAGGAAGTAATGATATTTGGGTAAGTAAAAGAAAAGATGACACTTGGATTCATTGGACTGAACCCATCAATATCGGCGAACCCATCAACACCGACCAGTATGATGCTTATTATACCATTTCGGCGGCTGGTGATTACGCTTATTTTGTTTCAGGCAATAATTCTTTGGGTAAAAAAGACATCTTTAGGTTAAAGTTAGACGCTCCAAAACCTATCGAAACTGATACCAAACCAACCGTAACCACAACGCCAATTGGTGGCGGAACGAGAAAATCTGATGATAGAAAACCTATTCAACCAACAAAATCGGATGCTGTTGTATTAGTTTCTGGAAAAGTAATTGATGGCAAAACGGGAAAAGTACCACAAAATGCACAAGTCATTTATGAAGATTTAAGTACTGGAAAAGAGTTGGGCATCGCCACGCCAGACCCAAATACTGGAATCTACAAAATTGTGTTGCCTTATGGTACCAATTATGGTATCAGCACTAAAATCAACGGTTATATAGGTACTTCACAAAACATAGATTTGAGTAAAATCTCAGGAAGATATTTGGAAGTAGAAGGAAAAGACATGACGGTTAAACCTATCGAAGCAGGTACAAAAGTGGAAATGAATAATATTTTCTTTGAATTTGGGAAAGCCGCTTTACAGCCAGAATCATATCCAGAGCTGAATAGAATTGCCAATTTCTTTAAGACAAACACAAAACTAGTTTCAGAAGTAAGCGGACATACTGATAATGTTGGTACGGATGAAGTAAACAACAAATTATCGCAAGAACGTGCTGATGTTGTTCGTAATTATTTGCTTACTCAGGGTGTGCCAGCAGAGAGAATTAAAGCCAAAGGTTATGGAAAAACCAGACCAAAAGTAGCTAATGACACGCCTGAAAACCAAGCCATTAACAGAAGAGTAGAATTTGAAGTTTTGAAGAATTGATTTTAAGTTTTAGGCGATAGGCTCCAAGTATTAGACTGAAAATTATATTTATCCATATTTTGACATTGAAATTTATCTTTGAAAATCTTCGAGAAAAAATTAAAAGAATGTTAAGCATAAGATTATCGTTGGTTTTAAACTAACTTGTAACTAACTAAAAAAAACATAAAATGGCAAAGGATAAAGGCTCAATCAAAGAGGTTAAAAAAGAACCAACAAAAACCCTCAAGGAAAAAAGAGCGGCAAAACAGGAAAAGAAGAGTAGTAAAAGAGATTAAATACAAAAAAACCTCAGTAGATAATTACTGAGGTTTTTTATTTTCAACTTTCAGAAAGGCTATCATTTTCGTCAAACATTGATTTTTGCTTTAGGTCTTTATTCTCTCTGTTCAGTTTTTGTAAGTAAGCAAATGGTGGAAAAAAAAGAATAACGAACGTAATAGGTAAATAAAAAAACAACCCAAACGATATATATTCTAGTGAAAAACTCGCCTTAACACCTACCATTACTGTTTTATAGTAATTATAAACACTTACTGTAATTAATGGGAAAAAGAAGAGTAAATTAAATAGATTATTAGATTTTCTTTGTAAAAACCAGAACTGTGTTATGAGCTTTTTCATGTTGATATATTAATTACATGCCATTCTAGCTTGTGAATTCTCTTTGATTATTTCTCAAGTAAGGCTAATTCCCTAAAATATTAAATATTTTCTTTACTCTAACAAGTTTTACTTCAATTACTCAAATACACATCTTTTTGGTCAAGGTTTTTAAATTTAAAATCACTTTACACAAAATAATTTTCATTTAAGCCAAATACTTCTTTTTAAGGTTAAATTTGTATCGAATTTTTCGCCACGAATTGCTCAGATTTTTAGGAATCTGGCGATTCGTGGCTATTGTTGTTATTGATGATAAGATTATGCTCGTAAAAGATTTCCTTACTCTGTATCGTGAAGACGGCTTTGTACAGATGATTGCCGAACAAATTAAAACGCCGAAAGACTATCCACATATCCAAATCAAAGGGTTTATTGGTAGTTTAGATGCCGTTGTAGCTTCTGCTTTACATTTACTTGACGAAAAACAATCGCACCTTTTTGTCCTTTCCGACCGTGAAGAAGCGGCTTACTTTATCAACGATTTGCAAAATTTAGTAGGCGAGGAGCGTGTACTTTCTTTCCCGATGTCTTACAAAAGGGCTTATCAATACGAAGAAGTTGATAACGCCAATGTACTGATGCGAGCTGAAGTACTCAACAAACTCAATAACAGTACTGAAGGTTTCTTGATTGTTACTTATCCAGAAGCACTTTCCGAAAAGGTAATCAACAAGCGTTCGCTTTCTAAAAATACTTTTACCATTAATGTTTCTGAGAAATTAGATACCGCTTTTCTGGGTGAAGTATTATCAAGTTACGATTTCGAGAAAACTGATTTTGTTTACGAAGCTGGACAATATTCTATCCGTGGCGGAATTGTTGATGTGTTTAGTTATGCCAATGATTTGCCCTACCGAATCGACCTTTTTGGCGATGAAGTAGAAAGTATCAGAACCTTCGACCCAGAATCTCAACTTTCTGTAGAATCCATTTCCAGAATCAATATCATTCCAGATGTTCAAAGTCGTTTGATTCAAGAAACCCGTGAACCTTTCTTTAATTTTTTACCAGAAAATACTCGTCTTTGGTTCAAGGATGTAGAATTGACTTTGGAAATTATTGAGAAATCGTTCGAAAAAGTAGAAGCCAATTTCCAAGAAATCATTGCTAAAAGTGGTGGTATCAAAGTGATTTCTGAACCCAATCAATTATTTGAAACTCGCAGAAGTTTTCTGAATTTGATTAAAGCATTTGGCACTGTTGAGTTTGGTAAAAGATTTTACTTCAAATCTGCTCAGGAAAAGATTCAATACCAAGTAAAAGTACAGCCGACTTTCAATAAGGATTTCAAACGATTGGCGGATAATCTTCGTGAAAATCAAGGCTTTCATTATACCAATATTATTTCTGCCGATTCGCCCAAACAGCTTGAACGCTTGGCAACTATTTTTGATGAAATTGATAGAAATGTTCGCTTTCAAGCAATGAATATTTCTTTGAGAGAAGGATTTATCGACCAACAAGCCAAAATTGTTTGTTATACCGACCACCAGATTTTCGACCGTTTTCATCGTTTCAGAGAAAAGAGTAAGTACTCCAAATCAAAAGCGTTGACTTTAAAAGAATTGCGTTCACTCCAAGTAGGCGATTTTGTTACGCACGTTGATTATGGAATTGGTCGCTTTGCAGGTTTAGACAGAGTAATCGTTGGCGATGCCGAACAAGAAGCCATTCGTTTGATTTATAAAGACAATGATGTGTTGATGGTTTCCATCCATTCGCTCCATAAAATTGCGAAGTACTCAGGCAAAGAAGGCGGACCGCCAATTATGTCAAAATTGGGTTCGCCAGAATGGGAAAATCGAAAATCGAAAGTAAAGAAACAAGTAAAAGATATTGCCAAGGAATTGATTTCACTCTATGCAAAACGTAGAATGGCACCTGGTTTTGCTTTTTCTAAAGATACTTTTATGCAAGCCGAACTGGAATCTTCTTTCTTGTATGAAGATACACCAGACCAAGCAAAATCTACTGCCGATGTAAAAGCTGATATGGAAAAACCACACCCAATGGACAGATTAGTTTGTGGTGATGTGGGTTTTGGAAAAACAGAAGTAGCGATTCGGGCGGCTTTCAAAGCTGTGGCAGATTCAAAACAAGTAGCGATTTTAGTACCAACTACGGTTTTGGCAATGCAACATTTTAGAACTTTCCGTGACCGTCTGGAGAAATTTCCTTGTCGAGTAGAGTATATCAATCGTTTCAAGTCGGATAAACAAATCAAAGAAACACTCAAAAGAGTAGCTTCAGGCGAAACCGATATTCTGATTGGCACGCACAGAATTGTGAACAAAGATGTAGTTTTCAAGAATTTAGGCTTGATGATTATTGATGAGGAGCAGAAATTTGGCGTAAAAGTAAAAGACCGTTTGAAGGAAATGCGTGTGAATATTGATGCCCTAACGCTTACGGCTACGCCAATTCCAAGAACACTTCATTTTTCTTTGATGGGAGCAAGAGATTTATCTATCATCGCAACACCGCCGCCAAATCGTCAGCCAGTTACGACTGAATTACAGATTTTTAGCGAAACACTCATTCGTGATGCTGTAAGCTATGAACTAAAAAGAGGCGGACAAGTTTACTTTGTGCATAACCGAGTAGGAGAGTTGGAATCTATTGCCAACCTGATTTTACGCATGGTACCAGATGCCAAAGTAGGTGTGGCTCATGGACAAATGGATGGCGATAAGTTGGAAAAAGCCATGATGAATTTCATTGAAGGACACTTCGATGTGTTAGTTTCAACCAATATTATCGAAGCTGGTTTGGATATTCCGAATGCAAATACCATTTTGATTAATCACGCCAATCATTTTGGTTTATCAGATTTACACCAAATGCGTGGAAGAGTAGGACGTTCCAACAAAAAGGCATTCTGTTATTTACTCACTCCAGCACTTTCATTATTGACCTCCGAAGCCAGAAAAAGGCTAAGTGCTCTAGAAGAATTCTCTGATTTGGGTGATGGGTTCAAAGTAGCGATGCGAGATTTGGATATTCGTGGAGCAGGAAATTTATTGGGTGCTGAACAAAGTGGGTTCGTCAATGATTTAGGTTATGAATTGTATCATAAAATTTTGGATGAAGCTGTTCAGGAATTGAAAGAAAATGAATTCAGAGCGTTATTTGAAAAAGATTTAGCTGAAACTGCCGAAAAACTCAAAATTGATTGTCAGATTGAAACCGATTTAAGAGTATTGATTCCTGAAAAATACATCAGCAGTATTTCTGAAAGACTTTCGCTTTACACCCAATTAGATGATATGAAAACAGAAGAAGAATTGGTAAAATTTGAAAGTATGATTATTGACAGATTCGGACCAATTCCACCAGAAATGTCTGATATGATTGAAATTGTGCGGGTTCGTTGGATTGCAGAATCGTTAGGAATGGAAAAAATATTGCTGAAAAATAATAATCTGAAGTGTTTCTTCGTTCCCTCAGAGAATGAAAAGTATTATAAATCAGCAGTTTTCGGCAAGGTTATTGAATATGTAAAACAAAATTCACGAAAATGTTCGTTGAAAGAAGTAAAAGGAAAATTGATGTTGTATTTCGATAAAATTACTTCTATTGAAGAATTGAAGTGGATTTTGAAAGAAATAACTAAATTATAAAGCTTCCACAGTTCAGATTTTTACTTATTTATTCGTAATATTCCATTGATAATGATGAAGATGAAGAATCTTCTATCAGAAAGCCAGCAGAATTTACACTCTTTAGCATAAATTTGTAGTCTTTTCTGTAAATTGCACTCTTCCTAACAAAGGAAAAAACAAGATTTTAAAATTATTCTTATTCACGACAATCAAATTAATTAACAGATGAAGTTGTCTCTCAAATCAATGGCTATTCTTTTAGCAGGTCTTGCAATGGTAAGTTCTTGTAAATCGAAAAAGTCAACTAGTGTAAAAATCGGCAAAACAAGTACTGCTACTGGTATTGCTTATAATAAAAAAGGAGGTTTTCAGATTGATAAATCCTTCAAAGGTCAACCTACAGGTCCGAACTTAGTTTTTGTAGAAGGCGGACGTTTTACAATGGGAGCTTTGGAAGAAGACGTTGTCAATTCTAGAGATAACTTAGAAAGAACAGTTTCTGTACAATCATTTTACATGGATGAAACAGAAATTGGAAACGTTCATTACCTTGAATATTTGAATTCTGTAATGAAAGATTCTTCTCAAGAATTTTATGAATCTGCTTTGCCAGATACTTTAGTTTGGAAAGATGAATTAGCTTTTAACGATTCTTATGTAGAACAATATTTACGTTATCCCGGCTTTAGAATGTATCCAGTTGTGGGTGTTTCTTGGGTACAAGCTTCTGATTACTGTACTTGGAGAACCGCTGCCGTTAACAACGACATCGCTATGAAAAGCCAGAAGAAAAAGAAAAAAGGTAAAAAAGGAGCTGAAAGTAGAACAGCACCAGTTTATTCTGCTGGTCAACGTTTAGCGATTGAATCTGGAAAAGTATTGCCTGCATATCGTCTTCCAACTGAGGCAGAATGGGAATATGCAGCAAAAGCCATGATTGGTACTCAGTACGAGGATGAAAATCAAACCAATCAAAGAATTTATCCTTGGGACGGACCAAATATGCGTGCTTCACAAGGCAAGAAAAAAGGCTCAATGTTAGCCAATTTCAAACGTGGACGTGGTGACTATGCGGGTATTGCAGGTAAATCAAATGATGGTGCAATTATCACCACTGAAGTTTATACTTATCCGCCAAATGATTTTGGATTATACCAAATGGCTGGTAACGTAAATGAGTGGGTTTATGACTTGTACCGTCCATTATCTTATGAAGATTTCAACGATTTAAACCCAATTCGTAGAAACGATTATTTAGATAACGCTAAAAACTACGATAGAAAAAACAATAACTCTTTAGTAGATAACAAAGCAAGAGTTTACAAAGGTGGTTCATGGGCAGATGTTGCTTATTGGTTAGCACCAGGAACACGTAGATTTATTGACCAAGATTCTGCTACTTCAACCATCGGTTTTAGATGTGCGATGATTAGAGCAGGTGCGAATAAATAATATTTTTACCCATTATAAAGGCGGCAGAATTTGATTCTGTCGCCTTTTTTTATGCCATTGCTAGGGTGAGTATAGAAATGTCTTTTATCTCAAATGCTTGCAAGCTTAAAATACAAGATTCAAGCGTTGCGCCTGTCGTTAGCGTATCGTCAACAACTACAATTTTCTTATTTCTTAAAAGTTCTGCATTCTTCACGTTGAAAACCTTGTCCATATTTTGATAACGCTCTAACCTTGATTTGTTAACCTGCGAACTTGTTTCAGTTTCTCTGACTAAAATATCATTTCGCCATTCAATATTTAGGCTTTCGGATAAACCTTTTGCAAAACAATCTGATTGATTGTAACCTCTAATCAATAATCTTTTTCGATGAAGTGGTACAGGAATTATCAAATCAAAGGCATCAGCAAAACCACTTTCTCTTAATTCGGCTCCGTACCAACGACCAAGCATTTCACCAACTTCTTGATTGCCTTTGTATTTTAATTCGTGCATTAATAGCTGTACTTTTCCTCCTTTTACAAACTTCAAATAGCTCAAAGTATGTTTTAATTGTACTTCTCCAAAAAATTTATGAGCTAAAGTATTTTCGGTTTCAAGATGTAGATTCGTTTTTGGTAAATCGAATCTGCAATGCGTACAAATTAGTTCTTCATTGCGTTGAAGAGGCTCTAAACAAGCCGAACAGATTCTTGGAAAAATGAGGTCGATAAATGCGCTGAACATGATTTCGGGAATGTTGTTAAGGTTAGAAACTGATTACAATTTTTTCTTTGTATTTTGCATACAATTTAACATCAATCAAACAATAATCATGAGTTTAGTCGCAGAATTTAATGAGTATAGAAGCAAAATGAACGATAAAATTTTGTCTTCTGATAATAAAGTAATTAAAAGAATTTTCAATCTCGATACCAATACTTACGCTGAAGGAGCTTTATCTGAAAAGACAAAAGAAATGATGGGTTTATCTTGTTCAATGGTTTTGCGTTGTGATGATTGTATCAAATATCACCTCGGAAAATGTTTTGAATTAGGAGTAACAGACGCCGAAATGCAAGAGATTTTTTCTGTCGCTACTTTAATTGGTGGAACAATTGTTATTCCACATTTGCGCAGAGCTGTTGAGTATTGGGAAGAACTTCGCAGTGAGGAGTAGGGAGTTGTGAATGAAGAGTTGTGAATGCTGAATATTTTATGGATTATAAAAATAAGTCTTTACTAAAAATCACTCATTCACAACTCAAAACTCACAATTATAAATGCCAAGAATCAATATTTTGGTCAACATCTAAATTTTCAAAAACACTCATTACTCATAGCTGAAAGCTTACAGCTAATAAAAAAAACATGGAAATAGAGAATCTCGCCCAGCAATGGAACATTTTATTAGATAAATTAGAACAAGTTCTTGGAAAAAAACCTGCTGATTTGAATGCAGTACTCTTCCTGATTGGTGTTCAAGAATTAGGAAAAGGACATCAGTTTTTTACCAAAGAACAAAAGCAAGATTTAATGCACATTGCCATTTGTAAAGTACTTAGTTATAGCGGTATTTATGAATTGGAAGGCACTGATCAAGACGGTTGGCCACATTGGAAATTGATTCAGCCTTTGCCTTTCGTAAATGTAATTGAACAAGAAAAATTATTGAAAGCTCAAGTTATAGAATATTTTGAAAGGGAAGTATTTGTATGAAAATCATCACTTATAATGTAAATGGCATCCGTGCTGCCATCAACAAAGGTTTTATCGATTGGCTCAAAGCGAGCAATCCAGACATGATTTGTCTGCAAGAAATTAAAGCTGAAGAACACCAAATCGACAAAGCTGTTTTTGAGGATATGGGTTACCATGTTTATTGGTTTCCTGCCGAAAAAAAAGGTTATAGCGGTGTTGCCATTCTCACGAAAGTAAAACCCAACAACATTGATTTCGGCTGTGGTTTGCCAGACTACGACCGTGAGGGAAGAGTACTCCGTACTGATTTTGATACTTTCTCTTTGATGTCGGTTTATATGCCTTCTGGCTCTAGTGGCGACGAACGTCAAGGTTTTAAAATGCAATGGTTGGATGATTTTTATGGCTATTCCGATGAACTAAAAAAGTCAATTCCAAACCTGATTATTTCAGGAGATTATAATATTTGTCATCAACCAATTGATATTCATAATCCAAAATCGAATGCCAATAGTTCTGGGTTTTTACCTGAAGAAAGAGCATGGGTTACGAAGTTTTTGGCTAATGGCTTTGTAGATACTTTCAGACATTTTAATGCTGAGCCACATCAATATACTTGGTGGAGTTATAGAGCAGGAGCAAGGGGCAAGAATTTGGGCTGGCGTATTGATTATCATTGCGCAACCGAAAGTATGACTGATAGACTTGTTCGTTCTGCTATTTTGCCAGAAGCTAAACACTCAGATCATTGCCCTGTTTTACTTGAAATTTCTGTGTAAGACTAATGAGCGAATCATAAATTTTTTAATTTGAAAGATTTATGATTCGCTTTTTTTAATAATTCTTTTCAATATATCTTTCAAAATTCTACATTTACAAGCTTCTTTTTCGTTAATAATTTGTTTCATCAATACTTGAAAATCTTCGGGAATAAACCTTAACAATATGACTACTTCACCCATCGCAACATTACTCATGCGGATTGAAGAATACAAACGAAAGTATTATCTCAATCGACTCATCAAAGGCAGTATTTTTTCAGCGGCAGTTATCTTGTCCGCTTTTTTGGTTTTTAATGTCCTTGAATATTTCGGTCATTTTGGTACTACTTTTCGCACCATTTTGTTCTTTTCTTTCTTGTTGGCATTTATCATTTCAACGATACTTTGGGTGATAAAACCGCTGATTTTTCTATATGGAAAACAAAAGCCTTTATCAAATGAATTAGCTGCTGAACAAATTGGCAAGTACTTTCCAGAAGTGGGCGATAAGCTTATCAATACTCTTCAACTGACTAGAAATATCGACAAAGAGCAAAATGAATTACTGATTGCTTCTATCAAACAGAAATCTCAGCAATTAGGAATTGTCAAATTTGCCGATGCTATCAAGATAAACGACAATCGAAAATACTTGAAATTCGCTATTTTTCCAGCGATTTTGATTGTCGGAATTTTAATGATTTATCCTGCTTTCTTTTCAAAAAGTACAGAACGAATTGTCAATTTTAAAAACGAATATCAAGAAGAAGCTCCTTTCAATTTTCTTCTTGAAAACAAAAGTTTACAGGCTTTCAAAAACGAAGATTTTACCCTTAATCTTAGTCTTCAAGGCAATACTATTCCTGACGCTGTTTATGTGATTTATAATGATAGAAAGCTAAAAATGGAAACGAATGACAAACGTCATTATACTTATACTTTCTCTAAAGTTCAAAATGGCTTCGATTTCCAGTTTGAAGCAGCTGGATTCAAATCTGGTCAATATGAAGTAGAATTGGTCAACAAACCGAGTTTGGCTTTTTTTGATGTTAACGTAAACTATCCTTCATATCTCAATAAACCTGATGAATCTTTAAAAAATGTTGGCAATTTAACCGTTCCAGAAGGTACTTCTATTGAATGGGATTTTAACGTAAGTAATACAGATTCTATTACAATGGTTTTTGAAGGTGATAAAAATACTTATCGTGCTGATAAAAAATTACTGGGCGGTGGATTCGATTTTACTAAAAAAGTAAAAGCTTCTGGTACTTATAAAGTATTTCTTAAAAATAAATACGCTTCAAATTCAGATGGAATCAGTTTCTATTTGAACGTTATTCCTGATAAATATCCGCAATTAAGTTTAGAGCAATACAAAGATTCAACGCTTTATAATTTTATGGTTTTAGGCGGAAATATCGCCGATGATTATGGCATTAGTCGCCTTGCGGTTTTTTATAAAGTACTTAGAAACGGACAAAATAATCAGCAAAATTATGCGAGTTTTGGCTTGCCAATTCAAGCAAATCAAACGATTCAAAGCTTTTATAAGCAATGGAATTTGGATAGCTTAAAACTCAATCCTTCTGATAGAATAGAATACTTTGTGCAAGTTTGGGATAATGATGGCGTGAATGGTGCAAAATCTACTCGTTCACAAATTATGAATTATGCCATTCCTGACAAGCAAGCAATTGATAATGAAATTGAAAATTCTGTCGATAAAACCCAAGCCCAATTAGAAAAGACTTTCGAGAAAGCACAAAAACTTCGTAAGGAAATTGCTGCTTTGGAAAATCGCTTGAAAAACAAAAAAGAATTGGATTATCAAGACAAGAAATTGGCTGAAGAACTCATCAAAAAGAAAGCTGAATTGATGAATGAAATCAAAAATCTACAAGAAGCTAACAAAGATTTGAACGACAAGCAACAAAGATTCAATGAACAGAAACCAGAAAATCAACAGAAAATGGAGGCTCTCCAAAAAATGATGAATGATTTGATGGATCCTGAAACTCAGAAATTATATGAAGAATTGAAAAAAATGCTTGAACAAAATCCTGATGATAATAAAATGCTTGAACAAATGGATAAGCTCAAAAACAAAGAGCGTAACATGGAAAAAGAATTGGAACGTATGCAGGAGCTTTTCAAAAAATTAAAATTAGAACAAAAGTTGGATAAGAGTATCAAAGATTTGGAAGACCAAGCCGATAAACAAGATAAACTTGCTGAGAAAAATGAAGCTTTAGATAAAGCCAATAAAAGTGATGACGAGAAACAAAAAGAAGCTGATGCCAATAAAAAGGAACAAGAAAAACTTAGCAAGGCTTTTGAAGAAGTAAAGAAAGATTTGAAAGAAGCTGAAAAGATTAACAAAGAAATGAAAAATGCTGAACAGATGGATATGGGAAAAGAACAGCAAGAAGACATTTCTCAAGATCAAAAAGATGCGGAAGAAAAATCTGAAAAAGGTGATAATAAAGGTGCCTCGCAAAAACAAAAGCAAGCTGCGAAACAAATGAAGAATTTGGCACAGCAATTAGCAAAAGAAAAACAAGAACAAGAAATGAAACAGAACGAAGAAAATATGGACGACCTTCGTGACATTCTTGAAAATCTTGTGAAGATTTCGTTGAACCAAGAAAAGTTGATGAAAGACTTTAGAGGTATGAATCCATCAGATCCACGCTTTATTAAACTTTCGCAAGAACAATTAAAAATTCAAGATGATGCCAAAGTAATTGAAGATAGTTTATATGCTTTGTCGAAAAGGGTTTTACAAATTGAAACTTTCGTGACTCGTGAAATGAGTAATATGAAAGGTTTTATGGGCGAAGCCACAAAGTTGATTAAAGAACGAAAATTACCAATGACAACTTCAAAGCAACAATTTGCGATGACTTCGATGAATAATTTGGCTTTGTTACTTTCTGATGTGTTGAAGCAAATGCAGCAAAATCAACAAATGATGATGCAGAGTGCTGGAAAAGGAAAAACCAAAAGTAAAGGAAAAGGGAAAAGCATTAGCGAAAGTCAAAAAGATTTGAATCAACAAATGCAACAGACTATGCAAAAAGGAGCGAAGGGACAAGGTGGTATTTCTGAGCAATTGGCAAAGATGGCGAGAGAGCAAGCACAAATCAGAAAAATGCTTCAAGAGTTTTTGGATAATAATAAAGGAACTGACAAAGGAAAAAGTTTAGGCAATGAAGTAAAAGAGCTGATGAAGAAAATGGAAGAAAGCGAAACTGATTTAGTGAATAAAAGGCTGAATCCAAATTTAATGAAACGTCAGCAAGAATTATTGACTCGTTTGTTGGAATCTGAAAAAGCTATGCAAGAACAGGAAGAAGAGCAAAAACGAAAAGCCGAATCTGCTCGACAAGATTTAGCAAGGAAAGTCCCGCCACAATTTCAGCAGTATGTGAAAGACAAACAAAAGCAAACTGAATTACTTCGGACTGTTCCTCCTAACTTGAATCAATATTACAAACGTCAAGTGGATAGTTACTTCAAACAAATCAATTAATCGAAATGGACTCAGGTTTAAATCTGAGTCCATTTTATTTTTATTGGTAGAGTAGATTGGTTTGAAGGTGTTTCCGTATTCTAGTCTAAGTCGTTGATATTCACAAGCTGAATTTTATATTGTATCTTTGTAAACGAATTATTTCAAACTTAACAATGTTATTACACAATGATTGTTTTTTTCAACGAGGATATTGATTTCAAATTTGGTCAGAAGAACCAGTTAAAAGCTTGGCTTAAAAAAGTAGCTGAATCAGAGGGCTTTAAGATGAGGAACCTCAACTATATATTTTGTTCTGACGAGTACCTTCATAAAATCAATCTTGAGTACCTAGATCACGACACTTATACAGACATTATTACTTTCGACAATTCAGAGGGAGAAGAAGATATTGAAGGTGATATTTTTGTAAGTATTGAAAGAGTAAAAGATAACTCACAAGAATTAAAAACCGAGTTCCTTGATGAATTTAAGCGTGTTTTAGTTCATGGCTTATTACATCTTTGCGGTTACGACGACCATTCAGACGAAGATGAGGCACAGATGAGAGAGCTTGAAAGTAAATATATTTCTATTTTCAATAATTAACACCTTGTTATTTTTATCAAACACTCCACGTGGAACACTTGTTAAAAATGTGGCTTTTGGAGTATTCTTTCAAAGTGATTCAAATATTGAATATCTAATTTTAAATAACCATTTTAACACCTAAAGTAATACTTCATAGATAAAAATATACTAGGCATAAGTAATACTTGATGACTCAGTATCTATCTTACAAGATATTAGTTCACACAAAATCATACTTATAAATTGAGTGTTAAAATTAACTTATTGAGAATATCAGATAAAATAGAATCAATAACTAGCACTTTTGAGGCTAAACAACAATATTAAATATGCCTAAAGATAAGTGTGAAACATAAAATTAAACCCATGAAATGTTAATTAGATTATTGTATTTCGAGCATAAATTTAATTACCCTTAAAAGTATCAAAACTGTCTTCTAAAGAGAAAAACAAACAAGATTATAAAACAACAGAGAATAAGATTTAATTACCAATTAAAAATATGTACAAAGAATATGATGTTATCGTAGTAGGAGCTGGTCATGCAGGATGTGAAGCCGCTCACGCTGCAGCAACGATGGGTTCTAAAGTATTACTCATTACGATGAATATGAATACTATCGCACAGATGTCTTGCAATCCAGCGATGGGTGGCGTTGCCAAAGGACAAATAGTGCGTGAAGTAGATGCTTTGGGCGGTATGTCAGGGATTATTTCTGATAAAACCATGATTCAGTTTAGGATGTTAAATCGTTCAAAAGGACCTGCTATGTGGTCGCCAAGATGTCAATCGGATAGAATGCGCTTTGCTGAAGAATGGCGATTAGCTTTGGAAAGAAACTTAAATGTGGATTTTTGGCAAGAAATGGTTTCTGGATTGCTTGTTGAAGATAATAAAGTAGTAGGTGTAAAAACACAACTAGGAATAGAATTCAAAGCAAAATCAGTTGTTTTAACGAATGGTACTTTCTTAAATGGTTTAATCCATATTGGTGAAAAAAACTTTGGCGGTGGCAGAACTGCCGAAGGAAAAGCCACGGGTATTACAGAACAATTAGTACAATTAGGTTTTGAAGCTGGTAGAATGAAAACTGGTACTCCGCCAAGAGTTGATGGAAGAAGCTTAGATTACACTAAAATGGAAGAACAAAAAGGAGATGAAAATCCGAGTAAGTTTTCTTATTTAGATACGCCTTCATTAACAGAACAAAGAAGCTGCTGGATTACCTATACAAACCATGAAGTACATGATGTTTTAAAAACTGGTTTTGAAAAATCTCCAATGTTTGCGGGTAGAATTAAAGGATTAGGGCCAAGGTACTGTCCATCAGTTGAAGATAAAATCAATCGTTTTGCAGATAAAGACCGTCACCAAATCTTTGTAGAGCCTGAAGGATGGAATACAGTTGAAGTTTATGTAAATGGTTTTTCTACTTCTTTACCAGAAGATGTTCAATACGCTGCTTTGAAAAAGATTCCGGGTTTTGAAAACGTAAGAATGTTCCGTCCTGGTTATGCAATTGAATATGATTTCTTCCCGCCAACACAATTAAAACAGACTTTGGAAACTAAACTAATTCAGAATCTATTCTTTGCTGGTCAGATTAATGGAACTACTGGATATGAAGAAGCCGCTTGCCAAGGTTTAATGGCGGGCATTAATGCACACCAAAGAGCGCAAGATTTACCAGACTTTACTTTATCTCGTTCAGAAGCTTATATCGGTGTTTTAATCGACGATTTAATTAATAAAGGCACAGAAGAGCCTTATAGAATGTTTACGTCAAGAGCGGAGTACAGAACGCTTTTAAGACAAGACAATGCTGATATTCGTTTAACAGAAAGAGGTCATTCTATTGGTTTGGCTTCGGAAGAAAGATTGAATAATGTTAATAATAAAAAAGCTAAAACGGTTGAATTAATTGCTGGCTTGAAATCTTTGAAAATTAAACCTGAGGAAGTAAATGCTAAACTAGAAGTAATTGGTACTTCTGCTTTAAGAGAAGGTACTTTAGTAATCAATTTATTAAAAAGACCGGATATTGATATGGTCAAATTGAAAACCTTGACACCTGAAGTAGAAGCATATCTTTGTAAATATTCTGACGAAATTCTTGAACAAGCAGAAATCAATGTAAAATATGAAAGCTACATCGAAAAGGAGCAAGTAATGGTTAATAAACTATTGAAATTTGAAAACTTGAAGATTCCAGTAAATTTCGATTATGCGAATTTAAAAGCTATTTCAAATGAAGGTCGTCAAAAACTATCAAGGATAAGACCAGCCACTATTGGTCAAGCTTCAAGAATTAGTGGCGTTTCACCTTCTGATGTTTCTGTATTAATGCTTTATATGGACAGATAGAATCTGGATAATACGCAATCAAAAAGACTTGTAAGTAATGGTAATTCCAAACCAAAGGCTTACAAGTCTTTTTTTATATCTTTGTGAAAATTAACAACCATGGAAAAAATTAGCACTTGCCCAATCTGTCAACAGAATTCATTTAGTACTTTTCTTAATGTTCAAGATTATACCGTAAGCCAAGAAACATTCGATATTGTCAATTGTAATTCATGTGGCTTTAAGTTTACCAATCCTCGTCCTACAATAGATAAAATAGGAGCATATTATAAAGCTGAATCTTACATTTCACATACTAATACTTCTAAAGGATTAATCGCAAAAATTTATCATTCTGTACGAAAATATACTTTAAAAGGTAAATTAGAATTAGTTAATAATCTATTCCCTTCAAAAGGTAAATTATTGGATGTTGGTTGTGGAACAGGAATGTTCTTGAATGTCTGTAAAGAAGATGGTTGGAAAGTATTTGGCATTGAACCAGACGATGACGCAAGGGCAATTGCTGAACAAATTAATCAGTCAACCATCAAAAATGAAGTGCTTAGTTCTTTTCCAAATGAGCAATTTAACATCATTTCTCTTTGGCATGTTTTAGAACATGTTCATCAATTAAATGAAACAATTGATTGGCTCTATGAAAGACTTTCAAATGATGGTTCGCTGATTATTGCTGTGCCTAACCATGAATCTGAAGATGCGGCTATTTATGGCAACAAATGGGCAGCCTATGATGTACCAAGACATTTATATCATTTCTCGCAAAAGACAATAAAGCAACTTTTTGAACAACATAACTTTCGTTTAGAAAAAACACTGCCAATGAAGTTTGATTCTTTCTATGTTTCGATGTTGAGTACTAAATATCAAACCGGAAAAATCAATTATCTAAAAGCTTTTATGGATGGTTTGAAGTCAAATCTTAAAGCTGAAAGTAATCAACAGAATTATTCTAGCTTAATTTACATATTTAAGAAGAATTAACATTATTCACACACTTTTCCACAACCCTCAGAGTTTATCAAACGCTGAGGGTTTCTTTTTGCAAAATGGTCAACATTTCGATAAACCAATTTTTTTAAGCAATTTTGGGATAACGAAGGCATTTATTTAGTTTTTCAGACATTGACATCCATTTTATCCACAAAGTTTTCAACATATTAACATGAAAGTGAAGAATTTAGTCTTGATAAGTTTTTTAAGTTTTATACTCATTGAAATGCTGTTTAGTTGTGCACAAATCGTAGCACCTACTGGCGGTAAAAAAGATACACTTGCACCAGTTATTATAAAAACATTTCCGAATAATCAAGCCATTAATTTTTCAGGAAGATTAGTACAAATTGAATTCAATGAGTATGTGAGTGTCGATAATATTCAACAGCAATTATTAATCACACCAAATATTGAAGGTACTTATGAAAGCAAAGCACTATCTAAAGGTGTGCGTCTTGTTTTTGATAAACCTTTCAAACCAAACACTACTTATAGTTTAAATTTTAGAAATGCTATTAAAGATATTACTGAGAGAAATGTGGCTAAAAATATCAGATTGGTTTTCAGTACTGGTAATATCATTGATTCTCTGAGTGTGAGTGGAAAAGTTTTCAATCCGCAAACCAATAAACCAGTTTTAGATATTAATGTGGGTTTATATAATTACACTGATACTTTGAATCCGAAAAAAGTAAAGCCTTATTATTTCACAAAAACGGATAGTTCTGGAATTTTCAAAATTGAAAATGTGGCTGCTGGCAAGTATAGAGTTTTCGCTATTTCAGATGCAAACAGTAATCTTTTATATGAAGAAGCTAAAGAACTGATGGGTTTTGTAAGAGATACAATTGATTTAAAAACCAATTTATCAAACCTAGAAATCAATATGGCGAAAATGGATAAAACTCCAAACAAAGTATTTAAGACAAGAAATACTTCTGGCTATTATTATATAGAATACAATCGTGGAATAAAAAATGCCAAAATTGATTTTCTTGGCAGAAAAGATACGCTCGCTTATCAACAAGTTGATGCAAAAAATCTTAGAATTTATAATACTATCAACAATTCTACTGATACTGTAAAAGTAAAAATTTCTGTGACGGATTCATTAGATAGAGTTTTTACCCACGACCAAAAAATCAAATTCAGAGTAAAAGGTAAAAAGGATGAAAGTGTAAAAGAAGAATTCAGTATTAAAATCAGTCCAAGTAATAATGAAGACATCGATTTGAAAGAAGTTGGCTACACTATCAATTTTACAAAATCTGTAATAAAATATGATTTGAATAAAATTGAAATCATGAATGATACTTTGATTAAAGTACCAATTACTGAAAAAGATATTAAATGGAACCAAGATAAAACGAAACTTATCATCCAGAAAAATGATAAGAAACCGAAGGAATTTGTAAGAGTGCGATTCCAAAAAGAAGCTTTTATTTCTCTTGAAAATGACACGACTTCAAAGTACGAAGCCAATCATCCAATTCGTGATCCTGAAAATTATGGCATCATTGAAGGCGAAGTAAAAAATCCAAACAAGAAACATTTCTTTATCGAATTGATGAACGATAAAAATGAAGTAATCCAAAAAGTGGACAACCTTTTGAAATACGAATTTGCCTTTCTAAAAGCGGGTATTTATTATCTAAGATTAATTGTGGATGAAAATCAAAATGCTCGCTGGGATGAAGGCGATATTCAAACCAATACGCTTCCCGAAAAAATTATCTACAATCCGAACAAGATAAAGCTGAAACAGAACTTTGTTCTTTCAGGAAATGATTTCACAATTGACTAAAATCAGAAAACTGGTCAACCTTCTGTGGATAAGTACCAAAACAGGGCAAATAGCCTTTCAAAAAAGTGGAAAAGTAGGTGTTTTTCACCCTTCATTTTTGTGGAAAGAAAAAGCCTCATTGTGGAAAGTAAAAATGGACTTTTTGAAAAGTGGAAAACTATCGATTTAATCCCTATTTTTAAGACATGTTAACCACATAAATTTTGAATGTTAACAATGTTGAGAAAATGAATAAAGTTATACACATAAATGTTGATTAAATTTATATGTTCTGTAAATCAAATAGTTATGTGTTGATAAGTTATCATAAAATGTTGATAATAAAACTGATATTAACAATTGTACGTGAAAATAATGTTTCACAATACTCTTCCACATATCCACAGTATAATAGAAGTAATAGTTTTCTTTTTTTAAAAAATTAAATAAAAATTATTATGATTAAATATAAGATGTTGTTGAAAACTTTTTGGAAGGCTCTTTGCTTATGTTTTGTCTTGATGTGTTCTTTTGAAGTTTTCAGTCAGGATGCTCAGTTGGGCGTTGAATACTTGAAAGCTGGAGAGTATGAAAAAGCAAGAACCATTTTTCAGAAGTTGGCGAAGAACAAAGAAACCGCAAAAGATATTTACAAACCTTATTTGGAAACTTTGATTAAGTTGAAAAATTGGGACGAGGCTGAAAAGTTTGTTAAAAGGCAAATCAAAAATTCAGAAAGCAATCAAGCTAAATATTTAGTTGACTTAGGAAGACTTTATCAAGCAACAGAAAAGAAAGAGGAAGCTAAAAAGAACTACGATTTAGCGATTGATAAAGTAAAAGCCAACGACGATGAAATGATTGATTTGGTGAATTACTTTGTTCAACAACAACAAACAGAACTAGCTATACAAACAATTGAGGTATCAAGGGTTTTTGGAAAGTCGGAAGACAAATACGCTGTACAGTTAGCCAATTTGTTTCGTATGCAAGCCAAAGTGCCTGAAATGATAGAAGAGTACTTGAAGTTTGGTTTAGCGACTGAAAATCAAGAAATGGTGCAGTCAATCCTTCAGGATGAGTTGAAGGAAGACAAAGAAATAGAAGAATTAGAAAAAATACTTTACGCAAAAGTTCAGAAGTATCCACAGACTTCTTATTACACTGATATTTTAATCTGGCATTTGGTTCAGAAAAAAGACTTTTATAAAGCTTTTGTTCAGGCAAGAGCATTGGATAAACGCTATAGAAAAGAAGGAGCTCAGGTTACAGAATTAGGCTTTATGGCGCATCAAAATAAAGACTTTGTTAACTCGGGTAAAATCTTTGAATACTTGATTAAAGAATATCCAAGACATCAGAATTACCCATTGTGGAGAAGAATGTTGATTAATGCTAAAGAGGAAGTAATCAAAACTACCTATCCAATCAATCAATCTGATATTCGTTTGCTCATTGCTGAATACACCAAAATGCTGGAAGAACTTGGAACGAACCAAAGAACTTTGGAAGCATTGAGAAGTAAAGGACTTTTATATGCGTTTTACTTGAACGAAAAAGATACTGCCATTGCTGTTTTAGAAAAAGCCATCAAACTTGCTAATACTGATCAAATCTTTGTGGATAAATGTAAACTGGATTTAGGTGATATTTTCTTATTGAAATCTGAACCTTGGGAAGCTACTTTACTTTATTCGCAAGTAGAAAAATCACAAAAGGATAGCCCGATGGGTTATGAAGCAAAATTGCGCAATGCAAAATTGGCTTATTTCAGAGGCGATTTTGAATTATCAAAAGAAGTACTGGATATTTTAAAACAAGCCACTACTCGTGAAATTGCAAACGATGCGATGGAGCTGAGTTTACTGATTCAAGAAAACACAGGCTTTGATAGTACTGAAGCTGCTTTGAAAGATTACTCAGCCGTTGAGCTTTTACTTTTTCAACACAGAAACAATGAAGCAATTGCTAAATTGGTCGAAATGGAAAAAGTATATCGTGGAAATCCTATCATGGATGATTTGATTTTCCTCAGAGCCAATATTTACTTAAAACAAGGTGATGTGGAAAAAGGAGTAAAGGATTTAGAATTTGTCATCCAGAATTTTCCACATGATATTAAAGGTGATGATGCACTTTATCTTTTAGCGAAGACCTATCATGAAGTATTGAATCAATCGACGAAAGCCATGAAATTGTATCAAGAATTGTTGATAAAGTATCCTGGAAGTATTTATAGTGCAGAAGCTAGAAAAAGATTTAGAAATCTAAGAGGCGATACAATAAATTAATTACCTAAACGTATTATTATCAGGCCTGTAAACTTATCCACTTACAGGCCTTTTTTGTGGATAAATGCTAAATCCCAACACATGATTTAACTTTACTTGATTGCTTTAAATAAAATTTGTAAAGACCATTGTTGAAATGGACTGGTTTTATTTTGCTTTCCATCCTCTGATTTATTCACTATCAAGTAAAATAACCATGAAAAAGCTCTTCTCTCTATTTATTATTGTTTCTCTTTTTTCTGTTTATGAGCTTCATGCTCAGCAAAAGCAAATTGTTTTTGCTTGTAATTATTTTGGTAAACAAGTAATCCCACAAGATATTTGTCCACAAACCTTAGGATATGCTTCTGAAAGTCATGCTGCGGAAGTAATCGGAAAATTTGCCAAAAAGATGGGACAGTTTCATAGTAAGTTTAAAGTAATGCAATGTTCAAATACTGATAATTGTTTTGCTACGATTATTGATGGACAGCCTTATATTATTTATGACCGTGACTTTTTAAACAGAGTAGAACGCACAGCACAAACTGACTGGGCGGCAATTTCTATTTTGGCACATGAAATCGGACATCATGCCAATTTTCATACGATTGATAAAGAAGGTAGCCGACCCGAAAAAGAATTAGAAGCTGATTATTTTTCTGGTTTTTGGTTACATCAAATGGGCGCTACTTTAGCACAAGCCCAACAAGCTATTATTTATTTTCAGGAAGAAAATATTACTTCAACACATCCTCCAAAATCTCAAAGATTATTAGCTATCAAAAAAGGTTGGGAAGAAGCTGATACCGAAAAACAAATAGAAGTATCAAGAGAACCTAAAAATAATCAACCTAAAGTTCAATCAGATGCTGAAGAACCTTTTAAAAGTATTTCATTAATTGAAAGTAAACCAATTTCACCAATCGAATCTTCTTTGAAAAAAACAGGATGTATCTCAGGAGATTGTAAAGAAGGCGAAGGACTTTTTGTACATAAAACACAAGGCAGTTATCAAGGAATGTGGAAAAATGGAAAAAGAGATGGTTACGGAATTCAGTATTATCCCGATGGTACAAAAATGTTTGAAGGCGAATACAAAGCTGGAAAAAGAGAAGGAAATGGAATTTACTATTTTCAACATGGAGAAAGGTTTGAAGGTAAATTTGTAAATGATGGTACAACTGAAGAAGGTTACTATATCTTAATTAATAATGATGAAAGTGATGTTGAATTAACTTATTTTTTCTCTGATGGCAGAAAAGAAATTATTCAGATTATAAACGAATAATCAAATAGAGTAAATAATATAGAGACAATTACTTTTTGAAAATTATGATAAAAAGCATAAAAAGTAGTAAAAATATTATGCGTGCATACTATTTTGATTTAGTTAATCTTGTTATCTTTGCTTAAATCCTATTGTAAAATATAGGGTTTAAATTGTATTTTATATTGAAGATATATCGATTAAACGAAGATAGTCATGAAGAGCAATCCTAACATTACCAGAGTATTCGACTTACTGCCCAATTGTGTTTTAGCTGTTAATAAAGAAGATACTTTCGCAAGTAAAGTAAAAGGCGAATGGAAGAAATACAGTGCTACAGAAGTAATTGAAATCGTCAATAAAGTAAGTATTGGATTAATAAAATTGGGAGTTAAAAAGGATGACAAGATTGCTTTGATTTCTAATAACAGACCAGAATGGAATTTTATCGAATTGGGCGTTCAACAATTGGGAGCTGTTTTGGTGCCAATGTACCCAACCATTACGATTGAAGATTACCGTTATATTTTTACCGATGCAGAAGTAAAACTGGTTTTTGTTTCGGATAAAGCTTTACTGGCAAAAGTATTAGAAGCAACCAGTGTATTAACTGGCATAGAAGGAATTTATACTTTTGATAAAACAAAAGAAGCCAAACATTGGACTGAATTATTGGATTTATCAAAAAATGAAGACTTCGCTCAAATTGAAACATACAAAGCTGCCGTTCATCCTGACGATTTATTGACGTTGATTTACACTTCTGGAACAACTGGAAAACCAAAAGGTGTAATGCTCACGCACGATAATATCATTTCAAATATTGATGGTTTAGTGATTGGAAAGCATTTGGAGTTGTGTTCGGATGATAAAGCTTTGAGTTTTCTTCCGCTTTGTCATATTTATGAACGTACCGATGTTTATGTTTATATGTATTATGGTGTTTCGGTATATTATGCCGAAAGTATGGATACCATTGCAGATAATTTAAAGGATATTAAACCACAAGTATTCGCTACTGTTCCTCGATTGTTAGAGAAAGTTTATGATAAAATTGTAGCAAAAGGCTATGAACTTTCTGGAATCAAAAAGCAACTTTTTTTCTGGGCATTAAATTTAGGTTTGAAATATGACCCTATGAAAGACATGGGTTGGTTTTATGATACTCAATTAAAAATTGCCCGTAAATTGATTTTCAGTAAATGGAAAGAAGCTTTGGGTGGAAATATAAAAATCATCGCTTCGGGTTCAGCAGCTTTACAGGCACGTTTGTCAAGAGTATTTTGGGCGGCTGAAATTCCCATTGCCGAAGGTTATGGACTTACTGAAACTTCACCAGTTGTTTCTTCAAGTATTTTATCTGATTTCAGAGTCGGTTGTGTGGGAACGGTTTTGCCAAACTTACAAGTAAAAATTGCAGACGATGGAGAAATCTGTGTAAAAGGACCATCAGTGATGAAAGGTTATTACAAAAGACCAGACGCTACTGCCGAAGCCATTGATGCAGATGGTTGGTTTCATACTGGTGATATTGGTGAATTTTTTGAAGGTCGTTATCTGAAAATTACAGACCGCAAGAAAGAAATTTTCAAAACTTCTGGTGGAAAATACGTTGCACCACAAGTAATCGAAAATAAATTAAAAGAAGCCGTTTTGATTGAACAAGCGATTGTAGTAGGTGAGGGGCAAAAATTTCCTTCGGCTTTAATTGTTCCAGAATTCAATGCTTTAAAAGAATGGTGTTCAAGAAATGAAATTTCATATGCCAATCCAGAACAAATTATCAAAAATCAAAAAGTAAAAGATAAATTGGATGAAGTAGTGAAAGATTTAATGAAGAACATTGCTCAATACGAACAAGTAAAAAAGGTAGAATTATTACCTAAATTGTTCACTATTGAATCAGGTGAATTAACACCAACACTTAAACTAAAAAGAAAAATCATTCATAATAATTATAAGAATTTGATTGAGGGAATGTATAATTAATCTTAAGCTGTTATCTGAAAACTGTTAATAGTTATCAGTATTTCCTATAAATAAAAATACCATTCGGATTTTAGTCGAATGGCATTTTTATTTATAAGAAACTTTAAGTTGAAATTTAATCACTAAATCACAACTCACTAATTCACTCAATTATAAAGAAAGAAGATATTCCTTAAAATTACTAAACTCTTTCGTCATCGGAATAGCTACTTTTTCTTTAGAAAGTAAAGCCGAAAGTCTTTCTGGAATCGCTACTGATGTTCCTAAAGTTTCTTCTACAACATCCAAAAATTTAGCATAATGCGCTGTTGAAAGTAATACGCCTGCCACTTCTTCCGATAAAGTATCTGTATAAGATTTCAAACCTAAGTACGCTACCGCAGTATGTGGACACATTACATATTGGGTTCTTTCATAGACATCTTTCATGGATGCTCTGGTAGCAGTATCATCACTGAAATCTCCAGCAATATGTTTTACTACTTCTTCATGAGCATCGCCAGCCAACAAACGCATTCTGATAAAATTAGAAGGATTTCCAACATCCATCGCATTTGAAATCGTTTCTTGCGAAGGTTTTGGTTCATAATTTCCAGAAGCCAAATACTTCGGAACGATGTTATTCACATTCGTTGCCGCCACAAACATTTTCACAGGTAAGCCCATTTTCTGAGCAATCAATCCTGCTGATAAGTTTCCAAAATTTCCACTTGGTACACAAAAAACTACTGGTTTGGTATTTCCAGCTTTTTTTAATTGTGCATAAGCATTGAAATAATAGAAAGATTGAGGAATCAATCGACTAATGTTGATTGAATTGGCAGAAGCTAAATTGATTTTTGAAGATAATTCTTTGTCCAAAAAGGCAGCTTTCACCAAAGCCTGACAATCATCAAAAGTACCATCAACTTCTAAAGCTGTTACATTTTCGCCCAAAGTAGTCAATTGTTTTTCTTGAATATCCGATACTTTTCCTGTCGGATACAAAATAGTTACTTTGATACCCGGCGTTTTATAAAAACCTTGTGCCACTGCTCCACCAGTATCGCCAGAGGTTGCTACAAGGATGTGAATATCTTTTTGTGATTTTTGTAAAAAGTAAGACATCAACGATGCCATGAATCTTGCACCAAAATCTTTGAAAGCCATTGATGGTCCATGAAACAATTCTAAAACATAAGTGTCTTTTTCAAGAGCAACCAAAGGAGCATCAAAATCAATAGCTCTTTCTACAATCGTTTTAATATCTGCTTCAGGAATATCATTGCCCAATAAAGCCTTAGTTACTTCAAAAGCAATTTCTGAAATGGAGAGTGTTTCAATCTTTTCAAAAAATGAAGCGGGTAAAGTCGGAATAACATGTGGCATATACAAGCCATTGTCGGGAGGAAGTCCTCTAAAAACTGCTTCTTCTAAAGAAACATCATCACTTTGATGATTTGTGCTATAAAGTATCATAAACGTTTTTGGAACAGATAAAAGCTTCAATTTCAAAACCTTCGTGGCAAGAAATCTTGTAAATTAGTATTATCAAAAATTTAATAATTGTCGAGAACATTTTTGATAATAACAATTTAAAAATAGCTTACAGCTTACAGCCCAAAGCCTACAGCAGTAAACGAAGCACAAAATTAGTTCAAAAGCCCGAATTACAGAATAAACATTTGATTTTCTGTGACTGGACATCTTATTCATTTTAATATAAACACCATGTACAAGAAATTACAAACCTACCTTCGTGATTTTTTCGCTTTTAATCAAACAGAAATTAAAGGCTTTGTTTTCCTCATTTTTTTACTGTTTTTACTGGTTGTTGTTACTTTTATTTTTGATTATCTTCCTGAAAAACAATTAGTTAATTATTCTGTGAATCCAAAAAGGATTAAAGAATTGATAGCAAAAATTGAAATCAAAGAAGCTTCAGAACGCCGTAGAGCGAATAAAAATATTTTTCCGGATAAATACCCTAAGGAAATCGACTTTACTGAGAGTGCAAAAACGATAAATTTATTCACTTTTGATCCTAACTTGGCTAGTGCTGGCGATTTAACAAAATTGGGCATACCAACTTGGTTATCTGAACGCATTATTAAGTACAGAAGCAAAGGAGGTGTTTTTCGTAAAAAAGAAGATTTATTGAAAATTTATAGTTTTCCAAATACACTTTATCAAAAGTTAGCACCTTATATTGTTGTATCGAATACTCAATCGACAACTAAGAATATTGTGACCGAACAATTAGCAGTAATTTCCGAAAAAAAATCTACTGCTTCTAATGTTGTGAAAGAGTCTTTCAAAATACAAGTTTTTGATTTGAATCATGCCGATACCAACGACTTAAAGAAATTAAAAGGCATTGCTTCAAAACGAGCGATGAGGATTATTCAAGAAAGAGAAAAATTGGGAGGCTTTTATTCAGTAGAGCAAGTAAAATCTATTTGGGGATTAGATTCTGTTTCGATTGAAGAACTGTTGAAGTATGGAAGAGTGAATAATCCACAACTCAAAAAAATCAAGATTAATGAAGTGACTTTGGAAGAATTCAAACATCCTTATTTACGACCGTATATTGCCAAAGCGATTATTGCCTATCGACAACAGCATGGAGATTTTTCGAGTAAAAAAGATTTAGAAAATATTAAACTCTTGGATACTCAGACACTTGAAAAACTTTTACCATATTTATCATTCTAAACTGTACCACGGGATTCTATCCCGTGACATTTTAAAACTCTAATAACAACACGAGATGGAATCTCGTGCTACATAACAATATATTTATGATTCCTTACTCAGACTTACTCATCTTTATCATCGCCGCTTTTGGTTTGGTCATCACGCCCGGACCAAACATGATTTATTTAATTTCTCGTTCTATTTCACAAGGGAAACAAGCTGGGATGATTTCTTTGGCAGGAGTGATAGTCGGTTTTCTATTTCATGTCATCATGGTTTCATTCGGACTCACTGCTATTTTAATGGCAGTACCTTTTGCCTATACTTTTCTGAAATGGTTGGGAGTTGGCTACCTTTTGTACTTGGCTTGGAGCGCCATCAAACCGGGAAGTAAATCAGTTTTTGAAACAACATCTTTGAAAGACGACAGTAATTTCAAATTGTTTCAGATGGGATTTTTAACCAATGTACTCAATCCTAAAATTGCGGTATTCTATATGTCTTTCTTTCCGCAGTTTATCAAACCAGAATATGGCAATGTTTTACTTCAAAATTTTCAATTAGGATTTACCCAAATGACAGTCAGTTTTTCGGTGAATCTAATGATCGTTTTGTTTGCTTCCAGTATTTCAACATGGTTCAGCGAAAGACCAACATGGATTAAAATTCAAAAATGGTTTATGGCTGGAATTTTGGGAAGTCTTGCTATAAAATTAGCCTTAGATAAAGCCAAATGAATATTTATTCTATTAATAATTATATAAGTGAACATCATTTCAAGATTAACTTGATTTGACTTATAAATTATTAACAATCAATATTTTAAGTATTACAATGATGCTTTGTAAACAAACAAAATTACAGAATTAACTGCTTTTAATGTTTTGTAGGTTAAATCAATTTCAAAAGATGTTTACAAAGTACTTTATAAGCTCTGTTTTAATGTAAAATCATTCAACAATGGCATTTTGTAAGCTTACAAAGGTTTGCTGTAAGTAAGTCAACAAAACTTATCTGTAAGCTTACAAAACTTCAATGTAAACAAACAAAATTGTGATGTTGACCTACATCAATGTTATGAAAGCGTCAAAAACACAGATTAAGCTTACAATGAAACGATGTAAGTCTGCAAAACTATTTTGTAAGCTTGCAGAGAAATTTTGTAAGTCAACAAAACTTTTCTGTAAGCTTGCAGAACTTCAATGTAAACAAACAAAATTGTGATGTTGGATTACATGAGAATGATGTAAACTCTCGAAAAATCAATTTTCACTATAAACCCATTTCTATGAAACAGATTCACGCACTTATCATCGTGTTCTTTTTGAGTTGTTCGTCATCTCAAGATTGCCCAGAGAATATCAATATTCTGCCAATGTATGGTGTGAATAGTGGAGTAAAAAAATGTAAAGAGCAATTACAAATTGACAAGGATTTTATCGAAGAATGTGATAAATACTTTAAAAGTAGGAATGAGGCTGTTAGTCGTCATTTGAAGGACGCTTGGGCGTATTTCTATAAAAAGGATTATGATAATTCTATGAAACGATTTAACCAAGCTTGGCTTTTAGACAGTACTAATGCAGATGTTTATTGGGGTTTTGGTAATATACTTGGAATGCAATTGAAGTTTGAAGAATCATTAACTTACTTTAATAAATCGTTAAAATTAAATCCTAAAAATTCTAAAGTCTGGCTTTCAAAGGGGACAAGTTATGCCCAAATGTTTGTTAAAAACAATGATATTAAATTGTTGAATAAAGCAATTGACAACTTTAGAATAGCTGCTGAATTAGATAATAAGAACGTAGAGGCTTATGCTCAGTTAACAATGGCTTATTCGTATTATATGGAAAAAGACAGTGCTTTAGTTTTTTTGAAGATTACTGATAAATTAGATGCTAATGCAATTAATCCAGAGGTGAGGAAATTTCTTTTGGAAAAATAGAGCCTTGAAGTATCAATCAATGTGAATTCTTTTCCAATTCAAATACTCCAATCTCATACAATGCCCACAAGGACGAAAACCCAAAGTGATGGCTTCTTGCTCATTTTGAAAGAAGACTCGGTTTGGGTTTTTCATTCTTTTGCCCGATTTACAATTGAGTTTACCATAAATTTTTAATTTACGATTTCCAGCCCAAAGGATTTTTCTATTTTTAATAAAAGAAAGTAATACCCGATTCGTCCCTTTTTCGTCCAAAAATGATTGATGTGTTTTCATTTTGCATCATGAAAAATAATACCCACAGTATAACGATTGCCACTATGCAATTTACTTACTCCATGTTTCATCGGTGAACGAAAATATCCTCTTGTTCCTTTAGCTGCTCTGAAATTCGTGGTAAAAATTACCATATCACCACGGTTGGGTTGTAGCACAATCGCTTGTGACTGCAACCTTGGTTTTTGTTCAATCAATACAAATTCACCGCCAGTATAATCTTCATTTACTTGTGTTAAAAACAATACTGCTTGAAAAGGAAAATATAAGTCGCCATACAAATCTTGATGAAGCGTATTGAAATCTCCTTTTTCATATTTCAAAATCAAAGGCGTTGGTCTGCATTGATTTTGTAGGCGACAAGCTTCTATAAAATCAGCGTGCTTTTCTGGATAAGTAAAATGAATGCCCAATTTTTGATTCCATTCGTTCGCTACTTTTGATAAAGGACTGTACATTTCATTCCTTAAATAAGCAATGCTTTCGGGCAAAGGATAAGCAAAATATTTGTACTCGCCTTTTCCAAAATTATAGCGTTTCATCACAATCGTACTTCTATATAAATCTGCTTGTGTGTAAGAAGTAATTAATTGAGAACAAACATCAGTCGGTATCAGCGAAGGAATCACAGCATAACCCTGTTCATCCAAATCAGCTTTAACATTTTGCCAGTTGATTGAATTGATATTCATGTTTAATTGTGAGTTAGTGAATTGTGATTGAGTGATTAAATGTTTTATGTTTAGTAAGAAAATATTAAAAAAGTATTCAGAATATTTCAGCCAATAATTTTTCAAAAGATACATTTGTACTTTTTTTGAAAAAATAAATCACTAAATCACAACTCACTCAATCACTAATTTTTTTTGCCGCTTCCCATCCAACAATAGCCTTCTTCCGAATACTTCCCCAATGATATTCCCCAAGTTTTCCTTCTTTTCTAATCACACGATGACAGGGAATCAAATATGCAATCGGATTATTTCCCACGGCCGTACCGACGGCTCTAACGGCTTTGTCTTTTCCAATACTTTCAGCAATTTGTTGATAAGTAGTTAATGAACCTTGCGGAATTGTCAGCAATGCTTCCCAAACTTTCAATTGAAAATTTGTGCCTTGTACCAATAAATGCAGTTTATCCAATGAACTAAGATGTGGCGTAAAAATGCGTTGTATATATGGATAAGTAATGGAAGTATTTTCTTGAATTGTGGCGAAAAACCATTTTTTCTTGAAGGTTGCTAAATCTTCCTTTTTTGTATGTTCATCCGTAAAAGCCATGCCACAAATTCCTCTTTCAGTAACCGCCAAAAAACATTCACCAAAAGGAGTTTGATGATAAGCATAACTGATATGCAAACCTTTTCCACCACTTTTGAATTCTTGTGGAGTAACCGCTTCGATACCTGTGAACAAATCATACACTCTACTTTGACTTGAAAGTCCAGCGATTTCTGCGGCTTCAATCAAAGTAGCCGTCGATTTAATTTTCGCTTTCAAATAATCAGCCGTTAAGAATTGTAAAAACTTCTTCGGACTCACACCAGCCCATTCCGTAAATATTCTTTGAAAGTGAAAAGGAGAAAGATTTACTTTCTCAGCGATTTCTTCCAAAGTAGGTTGAGCCGTAATATTTTCGCTAATAAACTCAATTGCCTTCGCAATGCGTTCATAATGATAAGTATCTGTTGTCATGATTTATAAAATTAACGATACAAATGTCGATTGATAAAAGAACATCCTCAACCCGAAAGTTGCTTTTTTTGAGATTTTAGATTCAAGAGGCAAGACACAAGAAGCAAGAAAAGAGATACGAGAGGCAAGAAGTAAGATACAAGATTCATTTCCTGACAAACGACAAATCTTGTCTTTTTCTAATTTTTTCTTTCGTCTTAAATCTTACATCTCAAATCTTGTCTCTTGCTTCTTTCGTCTTGTATCTTCTACCAAAATTGTCCTAATCCAGCTTTTTCATTAATTTTACATGAAATCAAAAACTTCATCAAATGTCAACAGGATTTTTCAGCGTACCAACGCCCAAGAATGAGCCAATCAACTCGTATGCCCCTAATACTAAGGAGCGTGAAGCACTTATTGCGAAACTTACTGAAATGCGAAGTGTCGTAGCAGATGTACCAATGTATATTGGTTCAGAAGAAGTAAGAACAGGAAACAAACAAGCATTAACTTCCCCACACGACTATCAACATATTTTAGGATATTACCACGAAGGCGATGCTACTCATGTTAATCAAGCTATTGACACAGCCTTAGCTGCCAGAGAAGCTTGGGCAAATTTACCTTGGGAAAATAGAATGGCAATCTTCTTAAAAGCAGCCGACCTTTCAGCAACAAAATATCGTAATGAGCTAAATGCTTCAACGATGTTAGGTCAATCGAAAAATGCTTACCAAGCAGAAATTGATGCCGCTTGCGAGTGGATAGACTTCCTTCGTTTCAATGTGCATTTCGCCACACAAATTTATGCAGAACAACCAATCTCTTCTGAAAACGTTTGGAATAGATTAGAATATCGTCCATTAGAAGGATTCGTTTTTGCAGTAACACCCTTCAACTTTACAGCTATTGCAGGAAACCTTCCAGCTTCGGCAGCATTAATGGGAAATGTTGTAGTGTGGAAACCTTCACCGCAACAAATCTATTCTGCCAATGTATTAATGAAAGTATTGAAAGAAGCAGGATTGCCAGATGGCGTAATCAATTTGATTTATACCGATGGACCATTGACTGGCGATATTGTTTTCAATCATCCACAATTTGCAGGCGTACACTTCACAGGAAGTACTAAAGTATTCCAACATATTTGGAAAACAATCGGAGAAAACATTCATAAGTATAAATCATACCCAAGAATTGTTGGAGAAACTGGTGGTAAAGATTTTATAGTAGCCCATAAATCAGCCGATGCCAAAGCACTTGCCGTAGGTTTGGTACGTGGAGCTTTTGAATATCAAGGACAAAAATGTTCGGCAGCTTCAAGAGCGTACATTCCAAATACACTTTGGGAACAAACTTGGGAATATGTTCAAGCAGACTTGAGTGAAATCAAAGTTGGTCCAGTTGAAGACTTTTCAAATTTCGTTAATGCAGTAATTGATGAAAAAGCTTTTGATAAAATCACTGCTTATATAGATAATGCAAAAGCATCTGATAAAGCAAAAATAATAGCAGGAGGAAACTACGATAAATCAAAAGGATATTTCATTGAGCCAACCATTATCCTAACAGAAGACCCGCACTATACAACCATGTGTGAAGAAATCTTTGGACCAGTACTTACTATCTATGTATATGATGCCGATAAGTATGAAGAAACCTTAGATATTGTAAATACAACTTCTGATTATGCTTTAACGGGAGCAATCTTCGCACAAGACCGCTATGCTTTAGAAATAGCCAATAAAAAGTTAGTGAACGCAGCTGGAAACTTCTATATTAATGACAAACCAACAGGAGCAGTAGTTGGACAACAGCCATTTGGTGGAGCAAGAGCATCAGGAACAAATGATAAAGCTGGTTCAAAGTTAAATCTATTAAGATGGGTTTCTCCAAGAACAATTAAAGAAACATTTGTATCTCCAACAGACTATAAGTACCCATTCTTAGGATAGATTTGATATAAATCTTATAGAAATTGCAAAAATCGGTCAGTCATTTTAAAAATGATTGGCCGATTTTTTGTGTAAAAACTAAGCTTTATTAAATGGTCATAATTTTTTTTCATTTTTATAAATTTTTTTTTCGTTATTTATTGTGTGCAATAATGTATTGATATTAAGTTATTTACGGATTATTTTAAAAAAAGTTTTAAAAAACTTTTGGAAGAAGT